>CAJPQU010000080.1 GCA_905372875.1 uncultured Schwartzia sp.
CGTCAGAGTATTCGAGATCGGAACTTGAAGCGTTGGGTTTAATGCGTACCAGTGTCCTGCCTGTTATTGTTGAGCCGGATCGATATCTGCAATATGCCGTAGTGCCAGAGATATGGGAGAAATATCGTGATGGGCGGGTAAATCTTTTGATCGTGGGGAGGGGGGTACCCCATAAAAAACAGGATGAAGCGATTGCTGCGGTTCGCTGGTACCGAGAACATATCTCTCCAGCGGTGCGGCTTATTATTATAGGGGGCATGAAACCGAGTTACGCCAAGAAACTCCACGGGATGGTTCGTGCGGGGCATATGGAAGATCATGTTCTCTTTGCCGGACAAATCTCGAATGAGGAATTGTGCACTTGGTACCGTCTGGCAGATGGTGTTTTGTGTCTCAGCGAACATGAAGGGTTTTGTGTACCTTTGGTGGAAGGCATGATTTTCGATAAGCCGATTTTCGCGTATGCTTGTTCCGCCGTTCCAGAAACGCTGGGGGACGCAGGCGTTCTTTTGTCGTCAAAAGAACCAGCGATTATTGCGCAGACGATTTATGATACGTTGCACAATCCGGCGGAGATGGAAAGAATGCGCCAAGGACGGGCCGCGCGCTTGGCAATGCTCTCTCCGGCACGCATTCGTCAGCACGTGACGCGGGATGTGGAAACGCTGATAAGTTTGTGGCGGGCAGGGGCAACCTGAACTGAAACGGATGGCAGGGCGTGCTTTCCGGAAAACAGGGGAAGGGGGTTGGGGAAATGGCGGCAGACAGAGGGAACCTGGCGATATTTGTTCGGCGTGGGACGGAGGATTGCCGGGTATGCGTGGTGGGCGACGTGATGCTGGACAAGTATTTCTACGGCGAAGTGACGCGCATTTCCCCCGAAGCACCGGTGCCCGTAACCCGGGTGGTGAAAACGAAGGAAACTTTAGGGGGCGCAGCCAACGTTGCTCACAATTTGGCGCTCTTAGGCTGCCGCACCACGGTGGTAGGGTACATCGGCGGCGACTATCATGGGGAAAGCTTATTAGCACGATTCAAAAAGCGCGGCATCGGCGTGGGCGGACTCGTGAAAACGGCGGCACCTACCACCACGAAACTGCGGGTCATCGGCGGTCATCAGCAGATGATGCGGTTGGATTTTGAGGAGATGAGTCCGGCAGCGGCGCGGGAGGAAGCACGGCTCATCCATAAGGCGGAAAAAAGCCTTGCCGCCGGGGCGCAGGCCGTCATCCTCTCCGATTACGGCAAGGGAACGTGTACGGCGGCAGTGTGCGCCGCCGTCATCACCGCTGCCCATGCGCAGGGCGTGCCGGTGGTGGTGGATCCCAAGGGCGGTGATTGGGGCCGCTATCGGGGGGCCGACTACATCACGCCGAATCTGCGGGAGCTGAACGAAGTCCAGCGGGCCCCGGCGGCCAATGAGGATAGCGCAGTGGAGAGCGCTGCCCGCTACGCTCTGCGGCGCTTTCACATCAAGGCGATGGTGGCGACGCGCTCGGAGCGGGGCCTGTCGCTGATTAAGCCCCGGTCGGCGGTTCACATCCCCACGAAAGCCCAGGAAGTCTTTGACGTCTCGGGGGCCGGAGATACTGTCATTGCCGTGTTCGCCTTGGCGCTGGCAGGGGGGCTTGCCCCGGCGGACAGCGCCTATTTGGCGAATTTAGCAGCGGGGGTCGTGGTGGGGAAATTGGGCACCTATGCCGTGAGCCGCGAAGAACTTTTGACGGCGCTCAAGCGATAACAGCGCGGCGTTTCCTCTGGGAAAGCCAAGGAGCGTTTCCTAACAAAATAGAGAGTTGCACGCCGTGGAGCGTGCGGCGGGGAGAGAAACAGTATGAGCAAAGGCGTCATAGACAGGATACGGGGAGGGTTGGCAAGCCAGCGGTTAGATCGGGTCATGTTTTGGCTTCTCTGCCTCTTTGCCGCTGCGGTTAGCCTGTCGGTGGCGGTGACGAACGTGGCCATGGTTTTTTTGATGCCGCTGGCGATCTATCGCTTGTGGCGGCAGCCTCCTGATTGGCGGGGGATTTGGTACATCGCACCGGGGGTCTTCGGTTGGCTGGGCCTGTTCGTCCTTTCGGCGCTTCTTTCGGCGATCGCCGCGCCGGATGGGAAAACTGCGGCGATGACTTTCGTCAATTTTTATCTCTATCGATTCTTTCCCGCAGCCCTCGTGCTGTTCTGGGTGAAGGACAAGAAACAGCTGTGGATTTTGGCGGGCTGTTTGCTGGCGTCGATTTTTCTCAACAACCTCGTCACCATCGGGCAGGCGATTAAGGCTTCAACGCTGTTGGGCGCCCGCTTTGGCGGAATCATCGGCCTCATGGCGCAGGCGGGGCTGCTTTCCGCGGCGGTTCCTGTTTTGACGTTGGTGTTGGTGCGGCAGAGGGCGGGACGTTGGAGTTCCTATGGACTGGTGATGTTGGGGATTGCCGTGGCTGCGCTACTCCTCAATGGGACACGGGGGGCTTGGCTGGCGGCTTTCGTCGCTACCATCGTGGTGGCTGTCTTGGCAGCCCGACAGAAAAAGTGCTGTCTTGTCAGGATGGGGCTGGCCTTTTTCCTCTTGGGTGGAATCCTTACGCAGACCCCGGCCTTTCAGGCGCGGTTGGTGACACTGGCCCAGCCGACGTATCAGTCTAATTCCGAGCGGCTACTCATGTGGCAGAGTGCCGTTCATGCGTTTCAGGATCATCCCGTCTTAGGGGTGGGACTGGGGAATTATGCCCACGCCTACCAGACGCAGTATATCAGCCCGGCGGCCAAAGAGCGCCGGCAGGGACACGCCCACAGCAACGTCATGCAGATGCTGGGGGAGCGGGGGGCTGTGGGAGCGTTTGCCTTCTGCGGCATGTGGCTGTATTTCATGGCCTTTGCTCTGCGTGGCTGGCTTCGGACGAAGGAATCGGCGTATTTGGCCTTTTTGGCCATTGTCTTAGGTGTTATGCTGCAGGGGCTGACGGAGTATAATCTGGGAACCGTGGTGGTTTCCAAAGCCTATTGGTTTTCTCTGGCGATCTGTCTCCAGTGGATCGCCCTGACGCGAAAGGAGCGAAGTGCATGATCATCGTAACCGGCGGCGCCGGCTTCATCGGCAGCAATCTCGTCAAAGAACTCAACCGACAGGGGCGCGACGACATCCTCATCGTGGACGACCTCAAGGACGGTCAGAATTACAAGAACCTTCGGGGGCTGAAATTCTTCGATTACCGGTACAAGGACGATTTCCTGCAAAACATCGAGGATGACGATTTTGACGTCACCGATGTGGACGCCATCTTTCACGAAGGGGCCTGCTCGGATACCATGGAATACGACGTGAACTACATGATGAGCGTCAACTACGAGTATTCCAAGGCCATGCTCCATTACAGCCTGGAACACCGCATCCCCTTCCTCTACGCCTCCTCCGCTTCTACTTATGGCTTGGGGACGAACGGCTTTCGCGAAGGGGATGAGTGTGAGGATGCCCTCAATCCCTATGCTTTTTCCAAGTTAGCGTTCGACCGTTACGTGCGGCAGATTCTCCCTGAAGCCCGCAGTCAAGTGGTGGGGCTCCGTTATTTTAACGTCTATGGCCCTCAGGAACAGCACAAAGGGAAGATGGCTTCCATCTTTTATCAGCTCTACAATCAGATCAACGAAACCGGCGAAGCCCGCCTTTTCAGCGGGTACGGTGAATACGGCCCCGGCGAGCAGCGGCGGGATTTCATTTATGTTAAAGACGTGGTGAAGGTCAATCTATGGTTCTGGAGGGAAAAGGGGCCCAGCGGTATCTATAACTGCGGTACCGGCGAAGCCCATACCTATAACGAAGCGGCGCAGGCGGTCATCGATGCCATAGGCAAGGGCGCCATCGAATACCGGGCCTTTCCGGAGGTTCTGAAGGGAAAGTATCAGTCCTTTACCGAGTCCGATCAGCGCCTCCTTTTAGAGGCAGGGTACGACGAGGGATTCACGGAGATGCGGGCGGCCGTCAAGGAATACTGTGATTTCTTAAAAGACGGCGGTTATTTCACCTATGGAAAATAAAGAGGCGCGCCTTCGCCCGGCGATTTTTTTTGACCGCGACGGGACGCTGAATGTGGACACGCACTATCTTTACAAGCCGGAAGAATTCCGCTGGATCAAAGACGCTCCCGCCGCCCTGCGCTGGGCCAACGACCATGGCTATCTCACCGTTGTCGTCACGAATCAGAGCGGCGTTGCCCGGGGATTTTATACGGAAGAGGATGTGGAGAAGCTACACCGCTGGATGAATGAGCGGCTGGGGGAGAGTGGCGCGCATATCGACGCTTTTTACTATTGCCCCCACCATCCTGGGGGAACTGTGGCAAAGTACCGAAAGAACTGCGACGGCCGCAAACCGGGGACAGCGCTGGTGGAAGAGGCCTGCCGGGTGCTTCACATCGACAAGAGCGCGTCCTTTTTCATTGGCGATGCCCAGCGGGATATGGAATGTGCCGCTCGGGCCGGTATTCGGGGTGTGCGGTATGAGGGGGGCAGCCTGTTGACGGCGCTTTTACGCGGCATGGAGTGTGACGAACATGGCCGATGAGATTCATATCGTTTTCGCGGCGGATGATCGGTACGCCCAGCACGCCGCTGTGGCCATGGCTTCCGCCTTGCTCCGTACGGCGGCGCCGGAGCGTCTTCACTTTTTCGTCTTAGACGACGGAGTGACGGCCGAAAAAAAGGAAAAAATGGAAAAAACCGTGTCGGCACTGGGAGGAAAACGTCTGACCTTCCTCTCCATTGAAGGGAAGGCCTTTGACGATTTTTTCGTCAGCGCCCAGCTCAGCCGCACGGCTTACGTCCGCTTGGCGGCAGCTGAACTTTTGCCGGAGACGGTAGCGCGCGTTCTCTACCTTGACTGCGATCTGCTCTTTTTTGATGACGCGGCGGGTCTTTGGGGAATAGACATGGGAGGGCAGCCCGTCGCGGCCGTCCCCGATTGCGGCATCATGACCTCTGCCCGGCGCAGGCGGGAGAAGGCGGCGTGTATCGGCCTATCCGCCGGTGCGCCGTATTTTAATTCCGGCGTCCTTCTGTTAGACCTTGGCGCGTGGCGGCGGGGGGATTACACGCGGCATCTCTTGACCTTGGCGAAAGGAAAAGACTACCCTCACCACGATCAGGACGTGCTGAACGATTTTTTCCGGGATAACTGGCAGCCGCTGCCCCTGCGCTGGAACGTGATTCCTCCCGTCTGGTTCATGTTTTTGAAAGTGGCGGTCTCCCCGTGGCGTTACGAAGCCGCCGCCGCTCGGGAGAACCCGGGCATCCTGCACTACGCGGGCAGCTATAAGCCGTGGGAGTATTCCCGTCACCCGGCTTTTAACGGTGTTTATTACGATATCTTGGAAAAGACGGCCTTCGCCGACGCGCCGATGCCGCAGTTTGACCCGCGCAAAAAGAACCGCTCCATCGGGCGTCAGCTCCTCCGCCTTCGCATCGGCAGGTTTTGGAGCGCCGTCTGGGGCGGCGGGCATTGAGGAGAGAGACATGGACAGCGCCATCGCGTTAGGGAAAAGAATATACGATGTCCGCAAAGGACGGGAGGCGCGCCGCTGCGTAATCTTTATCCTACGGTACTGGCTGAACCGCGGCCGGATGCGAAAATTGGATGCCTATTTTCACACGACGCCGCTTCTTGCCGCCGTCGCGGCATCCTATCCTTTCGTCTACGAACAGCCAACCCGGGCCTTTTTCTATCATCGATCCACTTTCGACGAGCGCATCCGGCTGGTGGAAGAACACATGACCTTTCTTTCCCAGCGGCTTTTGCCGGCGGTGGTCGAGGGGCTTTATCAGGGGAAGGGCTATCTTCTTTGGGAGAGCTTATTTGAGGAGAAGCCCCTGAGGATTGAACTTTCCTTTGATCCGGGGCAGAGGAAAGAAGGCCTTCTGTCGGTGGTTCTGCACTGGGATGATGCCGCCCTCTACCAGATGATCTTTTGGATCGCCAAGGATGGGGCGGGGGCGTGGACTTTATGGATTGGAGCTATGCAGGGGCCGAACCTTGGCGACGCGAAGGACGTGATCAAAAGGCTTACGAAATCTTGTCACGGCTTTCGGACGAAAAACCTCATTCTCTACGCCACCCAAGCGGTGGCCCGCGCTATGGGAATCGCCCGCATCTTGGCGGTGACGAACGAGGGCTACTACGCCAACAACCATGTTCGACTCGATCGCAAACTCAAGACGAACTTTAGCGATTTCTGGCGGGAAACAGGAGGGTGGGAAACGGCGGATTCCCGCTTTGACGAACTGCCGTTGACGGAAGGGCGTAAGACCATGGAGGAAGTCCCCACGAGAAAACGCGCCGTCTACCGCCGCCGCTTCGCCTTGATGGACGAGATAGACACTGCGATTGCGAGGGAAGTCAGCGCCCTCATGAGGGCGGGCGGTGGGGCGGTTGCTCCAGTTCCATAATCTCATAAGCAGCCTTGGGGCGGCGGGATTTACACGACAGCGGAAAGGAAGATGGGATGTTTTCCTTGTATTTTGCCGGGATGCAGCAGGATATAAAATTGGCGGTGCTGCCGCCGCTCCTCTGTGCGGTTTTTCGGGCGATTTTTATTTACGTCTACGGGTCGCCTTCCAGCCGGGATGGGCGGCGGCTTTATCATTGCTTTCGGTATGGCTTTTGGTGGGGAATGGACTGGAACGCCTATGTTTATCTCTTTACGCTGGCGCTGGTCACGCTGCCGGGAGCGTTTTTCCCCGGATATTTCTCTGTGGGGGACACGGTGCGCCTCGCGGGGGTGGCGGTGTACGCGGTGGTTCTATACGCGGCCTTTGCCGGGCGGATGATCTTTTATTATCATTTTCACGACATTTACAATCGCACCCTCTGGCTGGGCAAGCACGCGGATAAAAAGAATTTAGCGGACATCTTTTTCCATCAGAATTACGGCTGGGGAATCTTAGCGGGGCTTGTGCCGTTTTTGGCGCTTTGCGTCGGGATCGGGCAGGGGCTGTTGTCTCTGCCCTCTTTGCCGTGGCCGGACATCGGGGGCGTGGGGCAATATGTCCTCAACACGGTGATGTTCTTGGGTTCGATCACCCTCTTTTATTATTTTCGCTTCGGGGGAACCTTTGACCACCGGAAGAAGCCGGAGTGGGATGAGGTGCCCGCCATCGTCAAGGACGACGTCTTTTTGGGCAAGGCGACGCTGGACGATTTGGTGGCCTTGGAGATCGTCTGGAAGCATCCGGCGCATGAGGCGCTGCACCATTCCGATGAGGAGAGCGCGGCTCTCATGGCGCCGGTGATGCCGACGGGCTGGCAGGGCGGTGATCCCCTGCGCCCCTTTCGGCGGGAGGCGGCGGGGGCGCGGATCGAAAAGCCCTCTCACATCTTTTTTCTCTTGGGGGAAGGGCACGCGCAGGCGCCCTTTGACGCCTTGTACCGCCATTTGCCGTTGATGGAAGGCAGCGAAGCCTGGCGGAAGAAACCTCATACAGTGACGATGGACAATTTCCTGTCGGCGGGGCTGATCTCCCAGCCGTCCCTGACGAGCCTCCTGACGGGCGTTTACGACGCGGATATGGAGCTGAATGAAAATCAGGCTTTCTGGCAGGGATACCTCTCGACCTCGCTGCCTCGTCAGATGAAAAGGTTGGGCTATCGGACGGCGTTTTGGTATGGCGGCAGTCTGACCTGGGGGAGTTTAGAACATTTCCTGCCGGCGGTGGGCTTTGACGTCTGCTACGGCGGTCCGGACATCTGCGGAGCGTCTGCGCCGCGGACGTGGCTGGGGGTGTACGATCATCTTTTCTTGCAGGAAGCGGCGCGGCGTATCCGCGAAGAGAGGCAGGACGCGCCGGTGTTCCATTTCCTCTACACGACATCCAACCATGGGCCCTACACTATCCCTGTGGAAGACTATGGCTTCGATGCGGCGCGGATTTTAGCAGAGGCGCCGGCGAAACTTCGGGAGGATCCGAAACTGCGGCGCAAAATGGGGGGAATCTGGTACGCCGATCAGGCGGTGGCGCATTTTATTGCGGAGATGGAAGCAGCCTTCCCCGACAGCTTGTTTCTTTTGACAGGGGATCATGCCGTGGGGATATTTCCCTACGACTGCGATTTAGTCCCGCGCTGGGAGCCGACGATCCGGGAGACGAAGCTGACTTCCTTTGCCATGTCGCATCCGGATCTTTCGCCGTCGCTCTTTGCCGGAAATACTATCGGCGGGCACATGAATCTTTTGCCGACCCTTATGGAACTCATCGCCCCGCGAGGATTCTCTTACGAGGCGCTGTTTCCTTCCCTTTTGGACCCCATCGACCATGTGGTGACGCCTTACTGCTGGATGACTCGGGAGGAGATCGGCATCTATCAGGATCGCATCGCCCAGCCGCTCGCCGTTTCGGCCCAAATGCCATCTACAGCGCTTCAGACGGCGCGTTACGAGGAGGAACGCACGGCTTGGTGTGAATTGACAGGCTGGATGGTGCGCCATCCGGAGCTCTTGACGAAAAAATAAAATAGACGTTGTAAAGGACACACAGCAGGGCATGTACCTCGGTGAACGGGGGACATGCCCTGTATTTTTGTGGAAACGCAGCGGCGGGCGGTTGCGGCCGGACCGTTTCTGGGGAAAGGAGGCAAAGTCTATGCTTTATGCGGATCTTATGCCGGCGGCGGTGTTGGCGACCACGGTGGGGGGCGGCCTTTTATGGCTGGCGCAGACCACCTTGGCGCCGCTGCGGGGCTGCGTCGCGCGGCTCATCGAAGCAGAGCGTTCGCTGGAGGCGGCGTTGGAACGAAACCGTCGGGAGATAGAGCGTCTGACCTGTAAATTGGCAGCCTTGGAAGAGCGCCTGCGGGGACAGGAGGGGCGGCTGGGACAGGTGGAAAGGGGGATGCGCCATGCCATTTGATCACATCAATTTGACGGATCTTTTGGTGGTGACAGGATTAGGGAGTGCGCTGATCTTAGCGATTTTGGATCAGCACAACGAGTTGGCCATGAGCGTCGCCAGCGGCCTTTTGGGCTATTTAGGCGCGGTGAAGCGCGAGGCGTAGCCGCTAAAAAGGGCGTTTGCCGCTTTTGGGCGCGGACTTTGGCGAGGCATTGAGAAGCGATGGATCAGATGGAGCGAAGGAGGAGATCACATGGAACGCGTGATGGCAAGGGACTGGGGACTGGACTTTGATTTTAATGCCCTTACGGTGCGGGAGACGACGGACGCCGTCGTCCTCCACCATACGGGAAGCGCCGGGGACGATGATTTTTCGGCGGCGGCGCTGCATCG
>CAJPQU010000081.1 GCA_905372875.1 uncultured Schwartzia sp.
ATCTCGGACGCCCCCGCCAAAATCACCCGATGCCCCTGCCCCGTCTCCCTCACGGCTTCAAGAATCCTATGCCACGCCCCTGTGCCGACGATGGCATCCGCTTCTGGCAGTTCGTCCAAAAGCTGCGCCGCGTACCGCTGCCCCAGGCAGCCGGCGATGATCAGCGATCGACATCGGCCGGACTTTTTATACTCCGCCATATTGAGCACGGTGGTAATGGATTCCTCCTTTGCCGACTCGATGAAAGCACAAGTGTTTACCACTAAGATATCCGCTTCCCCCGGATCGGTCGTGAGTTCAATCCCGCCCTCCTGCAAAATTCCCAGCATGACTTCCGTATCCACTAAATTTTTCGCGCATCCCAAACTGATAATACCGGCTTTCATCTATGTCCCCCCTTTGGACCCTATAACAGAAAAACCTCCGCTCATTTGAACCGTATATCCCGCAGCCAGTGATCTAAAAGCGCCTGACGTTCCGCGGCCGTGTAAAGGGGCGGCGCATCAAAGAGCACAATATTTTTTCCCGCCAACATCTTATACGTCAATGTCCCCGGATTCGCAGGAACGAAAAAGACGCCGGCCCCCTGCAAGGTGATCTGGGCTTCATCTCCCAGAAGCCAATCAGCGAAAGTCCAGGCCGGCTCACAATTGTCCCGGAGCATCGCCACGCCGGTAAGCATATAGGCCGTACCGTCCGTCGGATAAATGATCCGCAGCGGATAACCGTTATTCATGTAGCGAAGCGTTTCGCTCTGCACGGCCAAGGCCACATCCACCTCGCCCATTCCGGCCATGCGGACGGGGGTGGAGAGAAACTTCACATACTGTACTACCTTGGGGTGCAGGTCAGCCATCAGGCGAAAGCCCGCCTGCTCACCGTAAGCTGTCAGCAGGGAAAAATAAAGATTTGCGGCCGCATCCGCCGCCAAGAGATCCGTCATCCCGATGCGAACGTCGGGATAATGTGCCAATTCTTCCCAGGTCTGGGGGATACGGGGCAGCGTCCGTAGATAATCGCTGTTGGCACAGAAGATCATCGGATCGTACCATACGCCAGTCCACGCTCCCTCCTCGTCCTTAAATTCATCGGGAACAGAATCTGTTTGCTCCGAGAAATAAGGAACAAACGCCCCCTCTTGAGCGGCTTGCCGCAAAACCCAACTGTCGGCCAGTACCATATCGGCGTGAGGTTTTTCCTTCTCCGTGTGGAGGCGCTCAATCAGCTCTTTCGGCGGCAAAGGAATGAAATCCACCCGTGCCTGAGTCGCTATCTCATAAGAAGACGCCAAGAGGCTTGCCTGCTCCGCGGGCAGGGTGGTATAGACCGTTACTGCCTCTACCGCTTTCTCAGGGTGATCTGCATGGCCTTCCAGCCACACCGACCCCACCAAGGCTGTCAAGACACATAAAAACGCTGTCAAGAACAGCCACGTATACCGTTTCATGATCTCATGCTCCTATCAAACAGGAAACGGGCCAGCACGGCCCGTCTCTCCTTGCCCCGGATCCCCGAAGCCTTTATTCGCTATGGCGCAACCACGTGGGAATATCAATCGGAGACAGCGAAGCACCTGACCCCGGCGCTGCCCCCGGTCGCTGCCCACTCGCCGTGAACGTGGGGGCCGCCCCCTTTGGGGGAGGCGGCACAGCGGCAGCGCCCGGCGGCGGAGCAACCCCTACCACGCCATCCTCATCAGCAAAGCGAGTGGCCACTACCGTCACTCGCACCGTATCGCCGAGGGCTTCATCCAGTACTGTACCGAAAATAAGCTCGGCGTCGGCGTGCACCATCTCCTGAATCATGGTAGCCGCCTCATTGACATCGTAAATACTCAAAATCTCCTCGGAGCCGGTAAAATTCAGAAGAACACCCCGAGCGCCCTGGATGGAATTCTCCAAAAGCGGCGACGCCACGGCCATCTTGGCCGCTACCATCGCCGCATTCTCCCCGGCCGCTTCCCCGATCCCCATGAGGGCCGAGCCGCCGTCGGACATAATGGTCTTCACGTCGGCGAAATCAAGATTGACGATGCCCGGAGAAGAAATCAGTTCAGCGATGCCCTGTACGCCCTGATAAAGTACGTTATCCGCAATGCGAAAGGCTTCCATCATCGGCGTCTTCTTATCTACCAGTCCCAGCAAACGGTCGTTGGGAATCGTGATGATGGTATCTACGTGAGGACGCAACGTCAAAATGCCGCCCTCGGCGTTGACCATGCGTTTACGCCCCTCAAACTTAAAAGGCTTCGTCACCACGGCCACGGTCAGAGCCCCCGATTCCTGCGCGCAGGCCGCCACTACCGGCGCGGCTCCGGTACCGGTTCCGCCGCCCATACCGGCGGTGATGAACACCATATCCGCTCCGGCGAGCGCATCGGCCAATTCGTCCCGGCTTTCCTCCGCGGCCTTGCCGCCAACTTCGGGGCGTGCCCCCGCGCCAAGGCCTCGGGTCAGCTTCTGACCGATCTGGATGCGTTTGGGAGCCATGGAATGGAGCAGCGCCTGAGCGTCCGTATTCACCGCGATGAACTCGACCCCTTTCAGGCCGGACGAGATCATCCGATTGATGGCATTGCTGCCGCCTCCGCCGACGCCCACCACCTTTATGCGGGCAAAATCTTCCATTGCCGTATCGTCCAATTCAATCACGATTACCCCTCCACCCTAAGCGTATTTCAGCGTCAATATAGGCTTCGCGTCATATTCCCATGCAATTTCTACATGATCTCTATTATTTTACCATTTCTCGTTTATTTTAGCCACAAAAATATGAAAATCCTCGGGGAAACCCATGAGAGCCCCATGAGAAAACGCTGTCCCTCAATACTTTTTGAAGAAATAGCGCCGGATGATGGCCAGGTTCTGGAAGATCCTCAGCCCAAACGCCAAGAGTGCCACATAGTAGAGATCGATGCCCAGATGATCTCCCACATAGACCAAAAAAGCTGCTAAAAGCGCATTGATAAAAAATCCGGAGATGAAAATGGTATTGTCAAACTTCTCTTCCAATACCGCCCGATATCCGCCAAACACGGAGTCTATGGAAGCCAGCAGCGCCACCGAAAAAAGTTTCGCGTAGGCCACGGGAATGGAAAGAGGGCAAATCGATCCCAAAAGAATGCCCAAAAAGAGGCCGACGATCGCTAAAATCATGATGACGCCTCCTCTTGCGGGCGGGCGTACTGCATCGACCCCATGCCCTTATAAGCGGGAATCGTCACGTGATCCGCCGTCTTGATGTCGATCTGGATCCCCCAGACCTGCAAGGTATCCGCTACGCCGCCCCGCATGCGAAGTGCCTTCTCCAGCGTTTCGATATCGCCAATGGCGCGTATCTCATAAGGTGGGGCCGAGCGAACGTTATTCACCGAAAGCGTCGGGCCCGCACAGCGAATCTCCGAAGTGCTCACAAGCCGCTGCCCGTTAATCGATATGGCCTCTGCTCCGGCGGCCCGCAGCTCATTGACCACCTTTAAGAGATCGTCGTCGTGAATGATATAAAGGTTTTGATTATCCCCCGCCTTGGAAGCTGTCTTGCTGTCGTCAATGGTCACGATGACTCCCGGCCCCGTAAGAGGAAGCTGCCCGGCACGCAGCCGCAGCTCGTAAATTGCCTGCTTTTCCGCCGCGTCTGCCGCCGCCCGCGTCGCCGAATCTTCCAAGCCGGCTAATTTTTCCTGCAGCGCATCTCGTTCCTTTTCCGTTGCCAGGAGACGGGCCGCCAGCTCCTCCTGGCGTTGATAAGGCAGCGACGAGCGCTGATCCATCGCAATGCGAAATTGCGTGGCCAGCATAAAGCCCAAGACCGTGCAAACAAATACGACGGAAATATGGCCATGTTTCAGTGATATCATACTCTTCCCTTCCCGTCTGCCTCAGCGGAAACGCACGAAAGGCTGTGCGTATTCCATATTGATAAACTCGATAGGCTGCAGGTTCGTCCTCAGATCCTGCAAAAAAGCCTTCGTCGTCTTGATCTTCTCATCCAAACGATCCAAACGGCCGATGCGAATTTCCACCGCATTGACGGTACAGCCCACTACCTTCTCAGGGTCTGAGAGGCGAAGTTCCACGATCTGTCCTAATTCTCCTTCGTCAAGACCGGAAAGATACCTGAGGGCCGCCGGCACCGTTCCCTCTTCCACGCGATCGCCGATGTAGCGATCCTGTGCGGTAACGCCGGTGAGCAGCGGAATACTGGCATTTCCCCGCTGTTTATGCGCGTTCAGCACCATCCCCTGCCGGTCAAGATCAAGAAATCCGTATTCACAGGCGATGGCGGCCACCGGGCGCCGTTCCTCCACCTCGATCATGATACCGTTGGGAAATACCCGCCGCACGCTGGCCTGCTCAATACGCAGATCCTTCATCAGAGTCCGAGCGGCGGTGTCTGTTTCCACTTGCAGCAGATGCTGCCCCCGGTAGATTCCCGCGATGCGGCAGATATCCGCCGTGGGGACATAGCTGTTTCCCACAACGGAAATGGACTGCACCTTAAAAAAAGGTAAATAGAACACCGCGGCCGCTAAGGCCGCCACCGCGAGCAAAAACAGAAGCGCCTGCAAAAACCAGTGCCATTTATGATGTGATGCCGCCGGCGGCGCTTTGTCTTCCATAATCCTCTCATTTTCATCCACCGTTATCACCTCCTCATCCTTCGCACCACCGGTATCCCGGTGTAAAACGGTCGCGGTGCACTGCCAAAAGCAGCTTTTCTCACAGCATCAAAGGTTGAAAAAACCGGCCAGCGCCAAAAGGCGCTCGCACAGAGCAGGGAAATCTATCCCCATCGCCCGGGCCGCGTCAGGGACCAGCGAAGTTTCCGTCATCCCCGGCATGGTATTGATATCGATGACATAGGGTTGCCCTTCGGCCGATACCATCATATCCACCCGCGCCACGCCCCGACAGCCACAGACTTCGAAGGTGGAAAGAGCGATAGCCCGCGCCTTTTCTGCCGTTTTCGGGGTCAAGCGAGCCGGGATAATGTGCTGGGACGCCCCCTTGGTATATTTGCTCTCGTAATCGTAGCGGCC
Source organism: uncultured Schwartzia sp. (assembly GCA_905372875.1). Classification (GTDB taxonomy): domain Bacteria; phylum Bacillota; class Negativicutes; order Selenomonadales; family Selenomonadaceae; genus CAJPQU01. The sequence goes on from CAJPQU010000081.1 coordinate 5,039, forward strand.
GGAAGCCGTCGTGATCTCAATGATGGGAAACGTTTCATTTTTCACACCGTCGCCCCAGACAGCTACGGTGATCTCAGGGCCGTCGATGAACTCTTCCACCACCGCCTCGTCATCGTAGCGAAAAGCTTCCTCTAACGCCCCTGAGAGATCCTCCGCCCGAGAAGCAATGACGACGCCCAGAGAAGAACCCTGTGAAGCCGCCTTGACCACTACCGGCAGAGAAAACGCGGCGGCAATCTCTCCCGCCAAATCCCGCTGCCGTTCGAAGGCACGGTACATACCGGCGCGCGGCGTAGGAATCCCCGCCCCCATCAGGACGCGCTTGGCAGCGGCCTTATCGAGGGTCAGCGCAGCCGCTAAAACCCCCGATCCGGTGTAGGGGATCCCCAAAAGTTCCAACACCGCCGCCAACCGGCCATCCTCGCCAAAGGCCCCGTGCATGGCGTTAAACACCATAGCGGGACGCATCGCTTCCATCTCGCGGGCAAAACCGCGGGGATCAAATTCCAAGCCCATGACTGCATAGCCCTTGGACTTCAAAGCTTTGACTACAGCCGTACCGGTTTGCCGCGAGATCGCCGCCTCGGATGAAGGGCCTCCCATGACCACGACGATCTTTTTTTCCTCCATGTCCATCCCCCTCACTGTTCTTGCAGACGACGGGCCAATTCTTCACCGGTACGCCAGATATCTCCGGCTCCCATGGTGATCACAAGATCCCCGGGGCGCACCACCGTTTCCAAATAAGCGGCGACATTCTTCCGTGCTTCTATATAAGTAACCGGCTGTCCGGTCCCCTCCGTCACCGCCGCTAAGATCGTCGTCCCATCGATACCGGGAATCGGCTGCTCTCCCGCCGAATAAACACCCGTAAGCACCAGCACGTCCGCCTCCCGAAACGCCGTTCCGAACTCCTTCGCCAAAAGTTTTGTCCGACTGTAACGGTGCGGCTGAAAAGCGCAGACGAGACGGCGGGGCTGCGTTTGGCGAGCCGCGGCCAGTGTCGTAGCGATCTCCGTGGGGTGGTGGGCGTAATCATCAATGATCCAAACGTCTTTCACCCGGGCCTTCGTCTCAAAGCGCCGCTTCGCTCCGTGAAACTCCGCCAGGCCTGCCGCCGCCTCTTCCACCGTCAGTCCGCAGAGGAGTCCGGTGACAATGGCCGCCAGTGCGTCAGAGACATTGTGGCGGCCCGGGATGCCGAGGGTCACATGACCTAAGATCGTACCTTCATGGGCCACATCGAAAGCGGTGCCAATCCCTGACGGCGTTACATGTACCGCTTGGTAATCCGCCTTCTGCCCCACAGCGTAGGACACAACAGGTCGATCCGCCTCCTTGGCGATCTCCCGTACCGTATCATTATCAAAGCAGAGGACAGCCCGGCCCGTTTTCTTATCGACGTTCTCGATAAACTGCCGAAAAGCCCGCCGGATATTTTCCCGCGATCCGTAATGATCAAGGTGATCGTCCTCCACGTTGGTCACCACGGCGATATGCGGCTTCAATTTCAAAAAGGAACCATCGCTCTCGTCAGCCTCCGATACCAGGTAAGGACCTTGGCCCAACCGGGCATTGCCGCTTAAATAATCCACTTCGCCGCCGATGATGATGGTAGGATCAAGGCCTCCGTGTTCAAGCACCAGGCCGATCATGGAGGTCGTCGTGGTCTTTCCGTGGGCCCCGGCTACCGCGATCCCCTTCGTCGCATTTACCAGGGCCGCGTTCACGTCGGAACGATGAAGGCGCGGAATACCCAGCGCTTTGGCGGCCACCACTTCGGGATTGTTTTCCGGAATGGCGGAAGATACCACGATAGCTTCCGTCCCGGTAATATTTTCCGCCCTATGGCCGATCACGATTTTCGCGCCATGGGCGCGAAGCTGCTCTGTCAGCGGGGAAGACGCGATGTCCGAACCTGAGACCTGATAGCCTTTATCTAAAAGGATCCGCGCCAAAGCACTCATGCCTGCCCCGCCGATTCCGATGAAATGGATTTTATGGATTCCCGAAAGCATTACGCTTTCCTCCCTTCCGTCATGGCCAAAACGAGAGCGGCGATTTCCTCCGCCGCCTGCGGGCGCCCCAAGGCCCGACTGTTCTCCCCCATGCGCTTTAGCCTGGATTCCTCGTGTAAAAGCTCTGCCAATACCGACAGCAGACGCTCCGCCGTCAAATCTTTGTCTAAAATCATCTGCGCCGCCCCCGCCCGGGCCATGGCCCGGGCGTTTTGTTCCTGATGATTGGCGGCGGCGTAAGGGTACGGCACTAAAACGGCCGGCACCCCGCGGGCGGTAAGCTCCGCAATCCCTAAGGCTCCGGCACGAAATACCGCCAAATCCGCCGCGGCCAAAGCCTGGGGCATATCGTATAAGTAAGGGCGCACCACGATATTGCCCGCTGCCGCCAGGTCGATGCCCGCCGCCCGTATCTCTCCCAAAGTTTTCTCATAATCGCCACGCCCCGTAACGTGCAGGATCTGCACCTCGGGATGAGCAACGTAATGCGCGATCACACCGATCATGGCCCGATTGATACTCCGTGCCCCCTGGCTGCCGCCGGATACCAGCACCGTTTTTTTCGCCGGATCAAAATGGAAGCTGGCTAAGGCCTCCTCCCGCGAAGCCGACATCACTTCCCGGCGAATGGGATTGCCGGTGACGACGACTTTATCGCGCGGAAAGTGAACCGCGGCTTCAGGAGTTCCCACGGCGACGCGGGTCACGAACTTCGCCAGCAGGCGATTGGTGATCCCGGGTACGACGTTTTGTTCCTGAATGAGGGTTGGCACCCCCAAGAGGCTCGCCGCTAAAAGCGTTGGACCGCAAACATAGCCCCCCGTGCCGATGGCCGCATCCGGCCGAAAGGAACGTACCAGTTCCATGGCCTTCACGACACCGGCTAAAGCGGCGGCAGCCCGGCCTAAATTTGCTAATGACAAGCTGCGCTTAAAGCCGCGAATGTCCACCACGCGAAAGGGGATCCCTTCCTTGGTCACGATGTCCGCTTCCAGCCCGCGCCGTGTGCCCACGTAAAGGAATTCCACCGCCGAATTTTTTCCTGTATCGCGCGGATCAATGTGATGGCGGGATATATGTGCCCGCCCGTCCCACCGCCCGAAATGATAATTCGCATGGGAACTCTCCTATCTTTCGCTGGGCGCTTCGCCCGAGAAAACGGGGGGCGTCTCTCCCGCACCGGGCAGCGCTTTCACCAGCGCCTTAAAGGCCCGCCCCCGCGCCTCATACCCGGGAAACATGTCAAAACTGGCACAAGCCGGAGAGAGCAGTACCACCTCCGACGGGCGGGCTAAACGACGAGCGATGTCCACCGCTTTCGCCAGCGAATGGCCCGCGTCGTGAATCTCCTCGGGCAAAAAACCCGCCGCCAGCGCCGCCGCCCGAAAGCGTTCCGCCGCGTCCCCCACTAAGACAAGCGCCGGGCAGTGCGCCTTGGCCAACGTCATAAACGCCGTCAAGTCGGTCATTTTATCCTCGCCGCCGGCGATGAGGATCACCGATTCCCCGGGAAAACTTTCCAACGCCTTGATGGCCGAATCCGTATTCGTCGCCTTGGAATCGTTATAGTAACGAACACCGCCGATCTCCGCCACCGGCTCGATGCGATGCTCAATGCCCGGGAACTCCCGCAGCACCGCCGCCATCTTCGTTGGCTCTGCCCCGCCTAAAAACGCCATAGCACAGGCGGCCAGTGCATTTTCTACATTGTGGGCACCCCGAATGCGAAGCGCCCTTACCGGCAGAATCCGATGGATTTTCCCCTGCCAACGCAGGACGATTTCCCCGTCCTCGATGAACGCCCCTGCCGACAGCCTGTCGCTTCGACTAAAAAAACATACTGTGGACGCGGCCCGATCCGCCATGGCGCGCGTAATGGGATCGTCATGATTCAGCACTAAGAAATCCTCCGAGCCCTGCCAAGCGAAAATTTTCTCCTTCATCTGCCGGTAAACTTCGAGAGAGCCGTGGCGCACCAC
>CAJPQU010000082.1 GCA_905372875.1 uncultured Schwartzia sp.
GTGAAAAACGATAGCGCCGTCTTCGTCGGTGCGGCAGATTGCGGCCCCGGCGTCCTCGAAACGGGCAACAATTTGCGGGCGCGGATGCCCGAAGGTATTGTCGGCGCCGACAGAAAAGACTGCCCAAACAGGGTGAACGGCAGCGACAAATTCGGGGGAACTGGAGGTATCGGAACCGTGGTGCCCAACTTGGAGAACCGTGCTTTGCAGGTGCGGCTGTTTTCGCAGCACCTCCGCTTCCTGTTCCTTGACTAAATCGCCGGTGAAGAGAAAGGAAGTACTGCCATAGGAAACGCGATAGATGTTGGACGCTTCGTTGCCGGGGGACAGGCTGAGATTCTCCGGGGCGTGGATGACTTCCACCCGCACGCCGTCCACATCGATGACGGCCCCCTCCCGAGCGGGGGTGAGCTTGACCAGCGCCGGGGCCTGCGTCTCTGGGCCAAGGCTCTTGGCGTACTCGGTGCGAGGCTCGTGCCCCGTCCAGACGAATCCCACAGGCAAACGGCGCAAGAGACTCCCCGCCCCGGCGGCATGGTCTTCGTGTGCATGGGTGAGGAGAATGAAGTCCAACGCCCGCACTCCATAATAATAAAGGTACGGCAGATCCACCCGGCCCCCTACGTCGAAGGCATGGTCCCGCACCCCGCCGGTATCGATCATGAAGGCGCGCCCGTGAGGCGTGGTGACGAGGGCAGCGTTCCCCTGATGAACGTCAATGAAATGAACGACCATTTCCGCCGGTCGGGAAAACTTCCAGAGCCCTGAGACGACAGCCAGCAACGCAATCCCGACGCCTAACCTGCGTCGATGCGCCATCAGCTGAGCCCACACCGCCTGCCGCCGTTCTTTCGTTCCGCACCAGAGAAAAAGCGCTGCATAATACAACAAGCTGACCCCGAACCCCATCGTCGGCACATACCAGACGCTCCCCGGCAGCCGAGCCATGAACCGGGCCATCTCGTAGACGATGCCCAAAAGCAGACTGTCAACGGAAAAAAGGAACTGCCCAACGAGAGGCAGAAAAAAAGCAGCAAGGCCCGCGGCCAGCGCCGTCATCATTATGAATTCCAACAGGGGGACAATGGTAAGATTGGCCAAAAGGGCGCTGAGAGACACCTGATGAAAGTACCACGCCAAAAAGGGGAGGGTGGAGAGCTGCGCCGCTAACGTGATGGAAAGCCCGCCGCGCAAAAATTCCGGCCAACCCCTCATGATCTCCCGAAAGCGCGGTGCAAGATAAAGCAGCCCCGCCGTAGCGGCAAAGGAAAGCTGAAAACTGATATCAAAGAGGAGCAGCGGGGAAACGAGCAGCATCACTAAACCCGTGATGGTAAGAATCCGCTGTGCATCCTTTTCTCGCTCTAAAGCAACCGCCAAAAAGGTCAGGCCCCCCATGAGGGCGGAGCGCAGAACCGGCGGGACAAGACCTGCCAGCAAGCTGTAAAAGGCGATGGCCGCGATGACCAGCCCTGAAACGGCTGCTCGAGGAAGACGAAGCCACGCCCCCAGCCACGCTATCACCGCGGCTAACAGGCTGATATGAGAGCCAGACACGGAAAGGATATGCACGACCCCTGTGGCAACGAAAGCCTCGGTCAATTCCGGACGAATCCCCTCGTAACCGCCAAAGAGCAGAGCAAAGAGCGCCGCCGCGTCGCCCTTCGGCATGACGGCGGCCAAATTATTTTGATAATGCCGCCGCACAGTCTCCGCCCATCGTTGCAGACTCGCGCCCGGCACCGACTCGATCTTGACGCCGGGGGTATGGGCAGACAGGCGAGCCGTAATCCCCTGACTGCGGAGGCGGCGCACCGAATCAATCTGGCCTGGATTGTTATAGCGACTGGGCAGTCGCACCTTTCCCACCGCCCAAAGCTTATCCCCAGGGAGAGCGGGGGGCATCGTCGTCCCCTCCGGCCGGCGATCATAAATATACAGGCCGCCGCTGGCAGATTGAATACGACCGGTACTGTCCCGAAAGGATACAGCTTCCACTTCGTAGCGGACATGGTACACTCCGGCTGCGTCCTCCGTCACGTTGGGGGCCGTGCGCAGAACGCCGGTCACTTCGCCGGTTTCTCCCACGTGTCGGGCGATGTCCGTTGCCGGAAGGACATTCGCCGCGCCGCCGCGCAGGACGCCAACGAGCAAAAAGAGAACGGCCATAGCCAACCATGTACGGCCGCTCCTCCGCTGCCAGAAAAAAGCGGCCGCCAAAAAAGCCGCTGCCGAAAGAACCAGCAGCGGCCAAAAGGGCAGGGGCAAAAAAGAGGACGCGTAAATACCTGCTGCCAGCATCCCCAAAAGGAGATTCATAAAAGTTTCCGGCCACGCCCCGACACGGCCCGTCATAGCGCCGCCTTGTCCTTGAGCCGGGCAAATTTCGCCTCACCGATTCCCCGCACCTTTTTCAGCTCTTCCAGGGAGGAAAAGGGACCATTTTGCTGCCGGTATTCCACGATGCGTTTCGCCATCACCGGTCCGATACCGGGAAGGGCCTCCAATGCTTTCTCATCCGCCGCATTGATATGAACGAGACCATCCGGCTTCATCGTCGTTGTGGCTGCCGCTTCTTCCTCCTCCGGTGCGCCCGGCACGATGATGTGCTGGCCGTCTTTTAAGGGCATAGCTAAATTGATTTTCGCTAAATCCGCGTCGGGCGTCGCGCCGCCGCAGGCCTCTACGGCCTGCTCTATCCGCCCCGCGGCCGCCAGTGTCACGACCCCCGGACGGCGCACGGCACCGGTGACGTACACTGTCACCCGCTCTTCGGCGGCAGTTCCCGCATCCAAGGGAATCGTCGCCGTATCATCATCTTTTGCCAGCATGTATGCTGTCACTCCCATGGCGACCAAAGCCATCACCATGAGAATCAGCAGCGACCGCCTCAGCATCGGCATCTCCTCACCTCAATTCTCAATGCCCCGCCGCGCGGCGACGCCTTTGGCGTAATAGTGGCGCACTTCTTTCATCTCCGTCACCAAATCCGCCCGCTCCACGAGCCAGTCCGGTGCACCCCGCCCCGTCAGTACCAGCTCCACTTTCGAACCAATCTCATCCAGCAACGCTTCCACTGTCTTTCGTTCAATAAGACCAAAAAAGAGGGCTACATTCAGCTCATCCAAGATGACCACATCATACGCACCCGAGAGCGCCACCCGGGCCGCTGCGGCAAACCCCTCCCCTAAGAGCGCCACATAATCCGCGGGGGGCTTTCCTTCAGGAAATACCACCACTTCGTCTCCCCACGCCGCCCGTTCCTCCGGCGTCAACATCCCTTCCTGCGCCACAAAAAAAGGCTTACCTGTAGTATCAAGCCGAAGCTGCGGGGAAAATCGCCGCAGCACTTCCTGCTCGCTATAGGCCAGCCCTTTCATGAACTGCATGATATAAACTTTTTTCCCCGCCCCTATGGCGCGAATGGCGAGACCAATAGCCGCCGTGGTCTTTCCCTTGCCGTTTCCCGTATAAATCTGTAGCATCCTCGTCCGCCTCGCTCACTTGACAATATTGACGATATTGTCCGCTGACGTCAAAACATGGGGCGGCGCCAGCGTCCGTTTATAGCCGAACACGCCGACGCTGAGCGGCTCGTACCCAGCGGGAATACTGAGCTGTTCCAGCACCTTCTGCGTCTCCGGCGCGCGCAGCATCTCCGGCACGGATGTCAACCAGCAGGCGCCAATCCTGTACTTCTCCGCCACCAGCATCATCCCACCGAAGACCATGTTCGCCGCGTCCTCCGCGTATTTACTGTCCCGATGTCCAGATACGATCAAAAGAAGCGCCGACTCCACCAGAATACGCCCCGTCACCGCCGGATCGCCCCAGATGTCACCATGCACCCGAGCCACCATCTTTTCGCAGCTGGCCCCCAACTGTTTCATGAGCCCGCGGTTTTGCAATACCGTAAAATGCCATTCCCGGTTGCGGGCCGCGTTGGAGAGCATTTTCCCCTCTTCCAATATCGCCATCAGTTCCTCGTCCCGAATAGGGCGCATATCTAACTGCGACGTGCTTCGCCGCATCAGTACGCTGCGCAATATGTTATTCATTCCCGTTTCCTCCCGGTTTCATTCCCGCTTCCTCGGATTCAGCGGTTATCCACCCGATCCATCCCCGCCATATCGTGCCGGCGGAAACGTTCCTCGGCCAGGCCCTCGTATTTCGTCCCCGGCCGCCCGTAGTTCGCGTAAGGATCGATGGAAATGCCTCCCCGGGGCAGAAATTTTCCCCAGACTTCAAGATAACGCGGCTCCATAAGCTTCACAAGATCTTTCATGATGAGATTTACTACATCCTCATGGAATGCACCGTGATTGCGAAAACCGAAAAGATACAGCTTCAGCGATTTGCTCTCCACCATGCGGACATCGGGCACATAAGAAATATAAAGCGTCGCGAAATCCGGCTGTCCAGTGATAGGGCAGAGGCTGGTAAATTCTGGGCAATTGAACTTCACCCAGTAATCGTTTTCCTGATGCCGGTTGACAAAAGTCTCCAGCACACCCGGGTCATAATCCGCCGGATATTGTGTTGCGCCGCGCCCCAAAAGGGTCAGTCCCGGCACGTTTTTCTCAGCCTTGCGCACCCGATATCCCCCTATCCCTATACGGCCGCCCCGAATGCTCTTCCGCTGCCTGGCGCCCCATCAAATCTTCCTGGATGAAGACGCCCCCATCCCGAGACGATCCTGTCCTTCCCTTTAACGTAAACGTTCACGATATTTCAGCAAGAGATTGAATACCTCGCCCTATTCCTATGCAGACGAATTTATTATAGTTTATCCCCCCCGCAATGGCAAGGGACGTCCGCCCCCACGGCAAAGGCCGCGGCGGTCATCGTCACAGCGCGTCGTGCAGAGGGTACCAGAGGAATTCGTGGCTTTTCGTTCCGTACTGATCGTATTTCCCGTCATTTTTCAACGGGGGAAAAATGAGCGGCCTATCACCATCGCCTCGAACCGTGACGATAATGGGAAGATCCGACGCCACATCCACCGCCGGAAAATCTAAGACAACCCCTACGCGCTGCCACGTCGTCCGATGCCCGATATCTGGCTCGATGGAACGCTGTAAATTGGCGTAACGAACCCGGGAAGGCTCCAATTCCCTGCCCCCTTGGGTCACGCGAATGACGGCCGCCAAAAAACGTTCCCGGTCAAAATTACGGATGTTGAAGAGAATACGAAGCTGACAGGAATCTCCAGCCCAGGAGAATGCGCCGAAGTCCCGCTGACCGCTGCGCGTCTGCTCCATCTGCTCGTTGATGACCCGGGCAAAAGGCGTAATCCAGTAGATGTCGGCCGCCGTCCGCACATCCCCGGCCAGAAAATGCCCGCCGGTGATGGGCCCCGCCGACGCAGCAGAACGATACGCGAACACAATTTTTTTATCGGGGATGAGCCGATTGGCTTTCGCCTGTGCTTCACTGATCTGCGCCTCCGTCAAAGGCGGCATGGCCAGTGCCAAAGAAGCGTTCCCTAAGAGCATGACAGCCGTGACTGCCGCGCACAAAAATTCTTTTCCCGTCACGAAAATCCCTCCTCATACGTCCTCGTCCAATAAAAAGGCCCGAAAGGCCACGTTGCCAAACTTCATACCTCGCTTCGTCAGGCGAATGTACCCTTCTGACGTTTCCACGAGGCCCTGCGCCGCCAGCTGCTGCACCACCGTGCTGTAGATGCTCTCCAGCGAACAGCCGAAGGCGGCGGCAAATTGCCTCCGATCAATGCCCCTTACCGTCCGCAAGGCCAAAAAACAAAACTCTTCCATGCGATGCTTGCGCGTAGGCGGTTCTTCCTCCCGCGCGGGGGACTCACCGCGCTTTATGACGGCGATATAGCGGGCGGCATCAGGTTCATTCGCCGTGCGTCGCCCATCCCAATAACCGTGGGCGGCGGCACCGAAGCCCACATAAGGCACATCCGTCCAATAGGAAAAATTATGGCGGCTCATGAAGCCGGGGCGGGCGAAATTCGCGATCTCATAGCGGACAAAACCGCAGCGGGGCAAGATATCCGTCAGATAATCGTACATCGCCTCGGTTTCTTCCTCGGTGGGAAGATCCAGCGTCCCCGCCGCTTCCTCCGCCGCAAAGGGCGTTCCTTCCTCCACTGTCAGGCCGTAGACAGAAATATGAGTGGGCGCTAAGTCCATGGCCGTCTCTACACTGCGGCGCACATCCTCTATGGTCTGTCCCGGCAAGCCGTACATGAGATCAAGGCCCACATCCGTAAATCCCGCCGCCCGCGCCCACCGCACCGTATCTCGTATCCCCTGCACCGTATGAATGCGCCCGATCCGCGCTAAAAAGCGTTCCTCAAAGCTCTGGGCCCCCACGGAAAGACGCGTCACCCCCAGCGTATGAAGCGCTGTAAGATATTCCAAATCCACCGTGCCGGGATTAACCTCGACCGTCACCTCTGCCTCGGGAGAAAACGGCACTACCGCCTTCAGAGTCAAAAGGACGCGCGACAGTAGAGAAATTGGAAGCGCCGTTGGTGTTCCTCCGCCGATGTAGGCCGTCGCCGCCGGGCCATAGGCCGCGATTTCCGGCCCTCTTTCCCGCATTTCCTGACAAAGAGCCGCCGTGTAGTCCGCCATCTGCACTTTCGTCCCCGCTTGCGACGGGAAATCACAGTAGGCGCATTTCTTTCGGCAAAAAGGAATATGGACGTAAATACCGTACGCCATCAGTGCAGCTTCAAAACCGCCATGAACGCTTCCTGCGGCACTTCCACGCTCCCCACGGACTTCATGCGCTTTTTCCCTTCCTTTTGCTTTTCCAAGAGTTTCCGTTTCCGGGTAATATCCCCGCCGTAGCACTTCGCCAGCACGTCCTTGCGGAAGGCCCGCACGTTCTCCCGGGCGACGATCTTGCTCCCCACCGCTGCCTGGATGGGAATCTCAAACATCTGCTTGGGGATGATCTCCCGCAGCTTGGAAGCCAAGAGCCGCCCCCGATAGGCCGCCTGATCGGCAAACACGATGGTGGAGAGGGCGTCCACCGGCTCGCCGTTTAGGAGGATGTCGAGCTTCACCAATTTTGCCGCCTGATATCCGGCCAATTCGTAGTCCAAGGAAGCATAGCCGCGGGTCTGAGATTTTAATTGATCGAAATAATCGTAAATGATCTCGGAGAGCGGGATATGATAAACCAGCATGACCCGGTTCACATCAAGATAATCCATGCTCTTATATTCGCCGCGTTTATCCTGGGATACCTGCATCACCGCACCGACATAATCGTTTGGCACGATGACCGTCGCTTTGACATACGGTTCCTCCAAATGATCAATCTTCTGGGGGGGCGGTAATTTCGCCGGGTTATCCACGGCGATCATGGTACCGTCGGTCTGATAAACGTGATAGATGACACTGGGGGCCGTGGTGATGAGCTGCAAATGGTACTCCCGCTCCAAGCGTTCCTGTACCACGTCCATGTGCAGCAGCCCCAAAAAACCGCAGCGATAACCGAAGCCCAGCGCGATGGAAGTCTCTGGTTCAAAGACCAGCGCCGCGTCATTGAGCTGTAATTTCTCCAGCGCATCCTTGAGGCTGTCATAGTCGGCGCTGTCCACGGGATAGAGGCCGCAGTATACCATGGGCGTCACTCCGCGGTATCCGGGCAGCGGCTCAGACGCTGGAGACGCAGCCGTCGTGATAGTATCGCCGACGCGCACGTCCCGCACATTTTTGAGGCTCCCCGCCACGAATCCCACGTCTCCCGGCCCTAAGCGCGGCACTTCGGTGAGGGCCGGACGAAAGCAGCCCACGTCCGTGACTTCGAAAACTTTCTCCGTGGCCATCATCTTGAGGGCCATACCCTTTTTGATCTCGCCGTCCATCAGTCGAATATGGGCGATGACGCCCTTATAGGAATCAAAATAGGAATCGAAAATGAGTGCCCGGAGCGGGTTGTCCACCTCCCCTTTCGGGGAAGGAATACGGGCGACGATGGCCTCTAAAATTTCGTCGATCCCCAGCCCCGTCTTAGCTGAGGCCAACACCGCGTCGGAAGCGTCGAGACCGATGACCTCCTCGATCTCCTGCTTCACCTTATCAGGATCGGCGCTGGGGAGGTCGATCTTGTTGATGACGGGGATGATCTCCAAATCATGCTCCAGGGCCATGTATACGTTCGCCAACGTCTGGGCCTCGACCCCCTGGGTCGCATCCACCACCAAAAGCGCCCCCTCACAGGCCGCCAAGCTCCGGGACACTTCGTAGGTAAAGTCCACATGCCCCGGCGTATCGATGAGGTTCAGCTCGTAAACCTCGCCGTTTTTCGCCGTATATTCAAGACGCACCGTCTGCGCCTTGATGGTAATGCCCCGCTCTCGCTCCAAATCCATGGAATCCAGCACCTGCGCCTCCATCTCCCGTGCCGCGATCGCCCCCGTCCGCTCGATGAGCCGGTCGGCCAGCGTGGATTTTCCGTGGTCGATATGAGCGATGATGGAAAAATTGCGTATATTCTTCTGCTGCATGGAAATTTCAAATCCCCTTCTCGTGGTCAATAAATAACAGTTTATTATACCATTCCTCGCCGCCTTTCGGCAAGAATGGAGCTTTTACTCACACCTCGCCCCGCAATTCTTCCCGCACTTTTCGATACGACTCCTTAACCGCCATCCATGAACCAATTTGAAGATGATACTCGATCAGCGCTTCCTTGAGGCGATTCAGCCAATATTTGATATCGACACTCCGCAGGGTATCGTAAATGAGAAGCGCCACCTCTTCCGCTTCGGCAATCAACGCGATATAAGGCTGTGCATTCGCTGGTCCGTCCGCCGCGTCCATCACCGGCGCGATCTCTTCTATCGTTTGCCGCAAATAGGGTTTAAGCTGTTCTTTATCCCGGTACGGCTTCAGTTCTCTGGCCCGGCTCACCACTGTCGAAGAC
>CAJPQU010000083.1 GCA_905372875.1 uncultured Schwartzia sp.
CCGTCATCTCCTCGAAAGTTCTGGCCCCTTTTTGATACATCCAGGAGGTGATCTGGCGGGCCCGATAGGCGGGAACATTCTCGAATGCTAACTTTCTGCCTACTTCCTCCGCCGTTTTCCCAAATAAATTTTCCATCCCTCAACCCGTCTTTCGCAGCCGCGCTATAAAGAACCCGTCGATCTTATCCCGCTGGGGATAAAATTGCACCATCGCTTCCTCTCGTTTTTGTAACGGCAAGAAATGCCCCGTCATTTCTAACGAAAACTCAGGATGTTCATCCAAAAAAGCCATTACCACAGCCTCGTTTTCCTGTACCCGGATCGTACAGGTGCTGTACACAAGGATCCCCCCTGTCTTGACCGCCGGTACAGCACCGGATAAAATAGCCTGCTGCAGCGCTGGAAGGGGCGCCATCTCCTGCTGTGTTCTGCGCCATCGGGCATCGGCCCGGCGACGGAGAACGCCCAGCCCAGAGCAGGGAACGTCCAAGAGAAGCCGATCTGCTTGCCCGGCATAACGGACGCCGATCTCCCGTGCGTCACAGCATAGCGTTTCGATAATATTGATGCCCAATCGCACCGCGTTCTCCTTGACTCGCGCCAGTTTGGCTGGATAGATATCCGCCGCTACGATACGACCTTGATTTTTCATGAGCGCTGCTAAATGCGTGGCCTTTCCCCCCGGCGCACTGCAGGCATCGATAATAAATTCCCCCGGTAAAGGCGCTACGACATGAGCCACTTGCATGGAACTCTCATCCTGCACCTGAAAAAATCCTTCACGCAAAGCTGCCATATCATCCATGGCCCCATGGGCACGGCAAAGGATCCCCTCGGGTGCCCAGAGGGACGGTTCCGCCTCTGCGTGAGCGGTCCGAAGCCTTTCCAGCAGATCTTCCCGCTGTATTTTCAGCGTATTCGTCCGCAGTGACAACACCGCCGGTTCGTTGTTAAACGCGCAGAGGGCCCGCGTCTCCTCCCAGCCAAACGTCTTTACCCACTGCCGCACCAGCCATTCGGGATGCTGCGCCGCTAAAGCGAGATGCTTTGTTTCCTGGCCCTTCCCTTCCGGGAATTTCACCCGTTCCGGTTCGCGAATCGCGGTGCGCAGAACAGCGTTGACAAAGCCCGCCGTCCCTCGGTGTCCATATTTTTTCGCCAAGTTTACCGCCTCATTGCAGGCGGCCGCTGCCGGTATTTTGTCCAGAAAAAAAAGCTGGTAAAAGCCCAGCCGTAAAATTTCCAAAATCACTGGCGAAATCTTCTCTAAAGGCCGGGTCACATAACGTGACACCATCCAATCCATGGTGTCACCGGCCTTTACAACGCCGTAAACCAGTTCCGTAGCTAAGCGCCGATCCGCGTCGCTCAGTTTCTCTCGGCGTAAGATTTGCGCCATAGCGACGTTAGCGTAGGCTCCATCCTGATGTACCGCCCTCAAGCCCTTGAGGGCCGCTTCTCTCGCGCTGTCCATTAATCCTTCTCCTCGTCCAGCAGTATAGCCTCAATTTCCCTCCGCACCGCCGCAATGTCCACATGGGTATTGTAGCAAGGACCATTGGGGCGAAGATTGAGAACGCCCACGGCAGGAAGCGGATAAACATCCTGTATCCCGCTGGTCAGATCCCGTTCACAGGCAATGGCCAAAACAGCCTGAGGCCGAATTTTCTTTACTGTCTGTCGAGCCAGCGTTCCTCCCGTCACCACAAAGAAATGAAACCCCATCTCTTCCGCCAACGCCACTAAAGCCCCGATATCGCAGCGGCCGCACCGCTGACAATTTCCCATGGGATCTCGTGTGATCTTATGCGGACAGCTGGCCAATTGCAGACAATGCGGTGTCACCACCAGCAGACGATCCGCCGGCACCTTGAGGTGCTGCTGATGAATGATCTGATTGCTCACCGCGATGAAGGAACGCTCGATTTTTCGCCGGTTAAAGCCAAAAACCTTCCCCAACATAATGGCGATGGGAAATAAAAGATTAATGAGCGCGTAAGTCTTGCGCTGAAAAACCGATAGATAGGGAACGCCTAAAATGGCCCCCACGATACCCACCAGCCCCAATCCAGTGAACAGGAAGACCGCCGCTAAAAGGCCTCCTAAGATAAGGGGTAAATAGCGGCTGATCTCCGACAGTCCCAGATAACTGACGTGCCACACAGCATAGACGATCCCCGCCACAACGCATAAGCTCAGCGCGAGAAGGGCCAGGAACAGCCGCTTGCGCGGCCGCTCAAATTCCAAGATCTCAACCATAAAAACTCCTCATGGCAGTTCGCTTTGAAAACAGCTCCCTGATGACAACACATGCCCACGAAGATAATCCGTCGCTTTCATCCGTTTTTTCCCCGGTGCCTGAATCTCCACAATCTCCAAGCGACCTTCGCCCGTTCCCACGAAAAGCCCCTGCCCCGTAAACGGCTCAAACGCGCCGGGAGCAGTATGTGCCGTCCCGTCCGCCAGGTGCGTTCGCCAAATTTTATAGGATTTCCCCGCAAGAAAGGTGTAGGCGCCCGGCCACGAATCCAAGGCCCGCACCAGATTATGAATTTCAACCGCTGACTTTGTCCAATCGATGCGTCCCGTCTCTTTCGTGATCATCGGGGCGTAATTCGCCATGGCGTCGTCCTGCGTTTCTCGCCCCAAAGTCCCCACCATCAGCGCTTCCAAAGTCGTTCCCAGAAGATCCGCCCCCCGCACCATCAGCGCGTCATGAAGCTCGGCCAACGTCATATCAGGGCCGATGGGAATCTCCGTCTTTTGCAGCATATCGCCGGTATCCAGCCCAGCATCCATGAACATGGTAGTGACTCCCGTCGTTTTCTCCCCCGCCATCAAACACCGCTGCATGGGAGCCGCCCCACGATAACGCGGCAAAAGGGACGCATGAACGTTGATACACCCTTGTTTGGGAAGGGCAAGGATCGCCGGCGGTAAAATCTGCCCGAACGCCACCACGACAATAAGATCCGGCTGTATTTTTCTCAAAGTTTCAAGAAACGCAGTCTCTCTGACTTTCACCGGCTGAAAGACCGGCAGCCCTTGCTCGATGGCATACGCCTTCACCGGCGACGGGGTCATCCTTTGTCCGCGGCCACGCGGTCTATCCGGCTGCGTAACTACCGCAGCCACATCGCTGACCGCGTGCAGCTTTTTCAGACAAGGAACCGCGAATAAAGGGGTTCCCATAAATACGGTACGCAATCTTGCCAAATCAGCCATCCTTTTCCTGCCGCAGACTCTGAGCGATATCAATGAACAGAATACCGTCCAGATGATCCAGTTCATGCTGGATGCAGCGGGCCAACAATTTTTCCGCATGCAGCTTGCGCTTTTTATTAAAGCGATTCGTATACTCCACCGTCACTTGCGCCGCCCGCTCCACATCGCCAAAAATATTCGGCACGCTCAAACACCCCTCGGAATCCACTTCGCTCCCCGAACGGGCAGTGATCACCGGATTGATGAGCTCCAAGGGGCCTTTACCGATATCAATGACCACCATGCGAATGGATTGCCCGATCTGTGGTGCCGCAAGGCCGATCCCGTTCGCCTCATACATCGTTTCCAACATATCATCCAAAAGTTTCCGCAGCTTCCCGTCCACATGCTCCACAGGTCGGCATTTTTCTTTCAGCACCGGTGCCCCGGCTGTTTCTATATGCAACAAAGCCATGTAAAAAAATCTTCCTCTCTCCGTCTCATTTCTCTACTCTATATTATCGTCATCGTGTCAAAGCTGACAAGCAAAGATCACCTGACTACACCTTCGACAAACTGAATCGTTGCCCCATGATGCGCCTTTCCCTTCGTCCACACTTTCTCGGCGTTCGATATATCGTAAATTATATCACAAAACGGGGCCGTCGCCCATGGCAACAGCCCCGTTTTAAAAATTCGTTCACTTCAAAAGATTCAAAGCCATGCCCTGCTGGTTCATAAACATCTTCTGCGCCATCATGGACAACTGATTCAACGTTTCATGCGATCTTAATCTGGTGATCTCAGCGGCAATGTCCGTATCACTATTCGTGGACTCGGCATCCGTTGACGAAAGGATCTGCGTAGAATAATTATTCGCGGCAAAATTCAGATTCTGCTGTGCTGCTCCAATATCTGTCGCCTGGTCCAGCGCCTTATTGAGCGCCGAATCCACCGTATCAAGAGCAGAGGCAATCCCCTGATTCGTCGAGAGATCCAACGTAGACTTACCGTCGTTGTCCGCTAAACCAAGTCCCTGAGCCGACATATTTCCCAGCGCCACGTTACGATAGCCATGGGAGTCTGCCACCGCGATAGAAGGATGAGAACCATCCAAAAGATTCATCCCATTATATTGAATGTTGGAATTCTCATTAATCGTCGCAATCGTCTGGTCAACGGTCTTGGAAATCGTAGCCCGATCTGAATCCGTATTTGTCCCATTGGCCGCTTTGATGAGCTGATCTCGCAGAGAAGAGAGCGCGTTCACCGTAGAATTAACCCCGCCAGCCGCCGTCGACAGCATGGAATTTGCCGTCTGCGTATTCTGAAGCGATTGCTGGGTTGCCCGAGTATTTGAGTTCATGCGCACCGAAATCGCGTAATCGGAAGGCCCGTAAGACGCGGAAGGAAAGCGCGAGCCGGAACTTATTTTTCCCAAGCTGCCCTGCATGGCACTGTGGGTACGGTTAATCTGATTTAAATAGCCCAATCCATTGATAGACATAATATCAATCTCCTTATACATACAAAACATTTATCTCCCGCTTTGATTGTATCCGATATCAGATACTTTTGCAAGAGGAAAATTAGAAAACCGCGATAAAATATCGCGGTTTAAAGAGAAGGCCTTCCTGGCATTCTCACAGATTTTGGTGGAGATGAGGAGAATCGAACTCCTGTCCGAAAGCATTGTTTCACAGGCTTCTTCGAGCGAAGCTCATACTTGTTTTAAGACCAGAGACGCCTATGAGCAGGCTTCCATGATCCGATCCCGAAAAAATTCCCTTTCCGGCCTACGAGAAACGACCTTCAGGTATCCTGTGACTGGCCTCTGTCCTGTCCGCACAGGCACAAACCGGCAGAGGTTGGCGTCAAGCCGCCAAAGCGTAGTCTTCGTTAGCTTTTATGTTTAATAAAAGTTTCACCTTGCTGACGGGATGGTGACCCCCGGCTCGCTACCCATGCACCACCTGCCCCCGTCGAGACCATTACATCCCCGCGTGCAAAAAGGTACATTGTACTTGACTAAGTCATATTATAACACGATCGCTGACCTTTGGCAACGGCCGCATTCTTTCCTCTCATTTAGTAAACCGGGCGAGAGCCCCTGTATCCGTCAAATCGGTCTGGAGAGGCGTCACCGCGATATAGCCGGCATCAACGGCGTAGATATCCGTCATTTCGTTATTCGGTCCGTCGTATATTTCCCCTTCCATATAATAGAAGATCTGATCGTCCTTTTCGATGCGCTGGAAAGCGTTGAGATAATCCCGTTGCCCTAAGGCGGTATAAGCAAAGATAGGTTTGTCATCCCGGAGCCGGACGGGGAAATTGATATTGAGCAGATACGGTGACGGATGCACATGGGCAAAGAACGGAATCTGATGCAGCAGACAGCGCGCAACGCGTCCATAGGAAAGTTCCGAATGAATATCCAAGGAAACCGCCAAGGCAGGGATCTGATGCATATAGCCTTCCATGGCCGCCCCCACGGTCCCCGAATAAATCACGTCAGTACCAAGATTCGCCCCTTCATTGATTCCGGAAATGACGAGATCCGGTCTTCCCTCTTCGGAAATCATGGCTTCTAAATAAATTTTTACGCAGTCAGCGGGGGTTCCATGAATTTTCCACGCCGCCTCCACCGCCGGGAAAAAGCCCTGATAACGTTCGATCTCGATGCGCTGACGCACCGTGACAGCATGGGATTTTCCGCTTTGCTCCGCTGCCGGTGCCGTCACCACCACGGAATGATAGGATGACAGCGCCTGCACCAACGCGCTAAGCCCAGGGGATGTAATGCCATCGTCATTGACGAGTAAAATTCGCATGATACCTCTCTCATCCAATTTTATGCGACGCGTACGATACGCCCGATTGCGTCTCGGACCACATTCTCCGGCACATCAGTCAAAGCCGTGACATGGCCGATCCCCTCCATCAATATCCATGTTACATGCCCGTCGACGGTTT
The DNA here is from genome assembly GCA_905372875.1 of uncultured Schwartzia sp. Classification (GTDB taxonomy): domain Bacteria; phylum Bacillota; class Negativicutes; order Selenomonadales; family Selenomonadaceae; genus CAJPQU01. The sequence goes on from CAJPQU010000083.1 coordinate 6,181, forward strand.
TTTTATCATGAAAAATGGCCTCATAAATTTTATCGGCGTCACAGCCCTCGGCCATAACCGGCAAAGACAGCCGCATCAAGAGTGCCGCCAATCGATCGACTTCCTCTTGCTTCGTCAGTCCGAGGGCCGCACTGATGAAGGCCGCACCCATCATGCCGATGGCGACGGCCTCCCCGTGATTGTAGCGGGTGTAGCCCGTTTCTTTTTCGATGGCATGTCCCAAGGTATGGCCAAAGTTCAATATTCGACGCAACCCCGCCTCCTTTTCGTCCTGGCTGACGACCGTCACTTTGATCTCGCAGGAGCGCAGCACGAGATGTTTCAGTATCCTCCGATCATAATGAAGCACGTGATCGGCCTGTTCTTCCAGATAGCGGAAAAACGCTTCGTCATAGATGACCCCGTACTTTACGATCTCCCCCAGGCCGGTACAAAGTTCTCGCCGAGGAAGAGAATCCAAAAAGGCCAGATCCATAAAAACGCCCTCGGGTTGATAAAAGGCGCCGATAAGATTTTTCCCCAAGGGATGATTGACCGCCACTTTTCCTCCGACACTGGAATCCACCTGAGCCAAAAGACTGGTGGGCACTTGCAGAAAGGGTACGCCCCGCATGTAGGTAGCGGCGATAAAACCAGCTAAATCTCCTACGACTCCGCCCCCCAGCGCGAAAATGACCGAGCGACGATCCAATCCGGCTTCGATGGCACGGGTATATATCTTCTCCGCTTCGGTTAGAGATTTTGCTGCCTCCCCTGCCGCAATGCAGTAATTCTCTGCCGTCAGATCAACTTTTTCCAGAATATTTTTTAATGTGGACAAATACAGTTTTTCCACATTCGTATCGGAAATGATCAGCGCTTTTGAATACTCCGCCGCCAGCAAAAAAGGCGTCAACATCTCGGAAAGAGGGGCGCCGATAAAAATGTCGTATCCATGGTACAACAGATTCACATGCAGTTTATCCACGGCGATTGCCTCCTCTTCGTAAATAACGAGTGATATCTTCCACCACTTGCAGCGGAGAAAGATCGCTGGTATCGACAAAATAATCTGCCTGGGCATACATAGCTTCGCGGCTTCGCAAAAGCGTTTCAATGGCTTGACGCCGATCTCCTCGTTCCAGGTTGTCTAAAACCGGACGCTCTCCCCGACGGCGTGTGCGCGCAAAAATAACCTCCGCGTTTGCTGTCAGGCAGATCGTAACGCCCCAATCCTGTAATATGCGACGGTTCTCTTCGTCCTTCACCGTACCGCCGCCAGTAGCGATAACGATATTTTTGCGCACCGTGAGCTCCCGCACAGCTTTTCTTTCCAGCCGGCGGAAATACTCTTCCCCCTGGTCGACAAAGATCTCGGCTACCGTCTTCCCCATTTGTTTTTCAATATGATGATCCAGATCAAGAAAAGCGCAGCCTAAACGTCCCGCCAGCATTTTCCCCGTGCTGCTCTTTCCCGTGCCCATAAAACCGATCAAGACAACATTGGTCATTCACCTTCACATCCCGGTCAAACGTTCTTGATAAACGTAGAGGGCAGTCAACACTTCCTCCATGGAATCACCGCCGAATTTCTCCCGCACTTCCCCGGCGAGGATAAGGGCCGCCATCGCTTCCCCTACCACGGATGCTGCGGGAACCGCACAAACGTCGCTGCGTTCCCTAGCCGCCGCTACTTCTTCCCCCGTCGTGATATCCACAGTATGCAGGGGCTTCATTAAGGTGGGAATAGGCTTCATCACTGCTCGCAGGAGAATTTCCTCGCCGTTGCTCATCCCGCCCTCAATGCCCCCTGCGTGGTTCGTTCGGCGATAGACATGTTTTGTTTCGTCCACATACATCTCATCGTGGGCTAAACTGCCGGGGAGCGCCGCATAGCGAAAGCCTTCCCCCACTTCCACGCCCTTGACCGCTTGAATGGACATAAGGGCCGACGCTAAGCGGGCATCGAGGCGGCGATCCCACTGGATATGGCTGCCCAACCCCACAGGCACGCCTCGAACGCACACTTCGAAGATTCCTCCCAATGTATCGCCTGTTTCTTTAGCCTCCCGAATGCGTTCTTTCATCGCGTCCTGCGCCTGGAGATCAAAACAATTAAGCGCTGAAGACGCCGTCTCTTCCGATATTGGCCACTGATCCGGCGCTGCCTTGATCCCGCCGATGTCGGTAACCCGCGAAAGAACTTCTACGCCACAGGCGGCCAAAAATTCTTTCGCGACCGCTCCGGCAGCCACACGCGCCGCTGTTTCCCGCGCGCTGGAACGCTCTAAGATATCGCGGATATCCTGCCGATTATATTTCTGTATGCCCGGATAATCCGCGTGCCCAGGGCGAGCCGCAGTCACCGGCTCCCCCGCCGGCTCTCCGAAAGAGACCATTTTTTCCTGCCAATTGACCCAATCCTTATTCTCAATCCGCAAAGTGATAGGACTGCCGATGGTCTCCCCAAAGCGCAGCCCCGACAGAACCTCGACGTGATCCGTCTCAATCGTCATACGTTCACCGCGGCCATATCCCCGCTGTCGCCGCGACAAATCCCGATCAATATTTTCCCGGCGAACCTGAAGACCCGCCGGAAGGCCTTCGATC
>CAJPQU010000084.1 GCA_905372875.1 uncultured Schwartzia sp.
AGGCTCCCGCTGTATACCTTATCCCCAATACCGCGACATACGGCCTCAACGCCCTGATTTTCTGCCGTCTCTAGCAAAGATTGCCCTTCCATAATAATACCGTCTACAGGAATACATTCTCCAGGATAGATCAAAAGGGTATCACCCGAGCGAACCTTATCTGTTTCTACCCAACGTTCCATATTTCCAGATAGGACAAAGGCATGTTTGGGAATTCTGCAGCCAGTTATTCCAGGTCTTCCGGAGAAATCCCTCCATAGTCTTTCTAACAGCCTCATCATAGAGCATTTCATAGTGCATCCCTCCAAGGGACAATCTTTTTCTTAAGGCTATTATACCCATAGGGGTATAAGTTTGTCAACAGAAAAATAAAAACCAGCTAAACGAAAAGAATAGCCGGCTAAAAAGATAGGCACCTTTTATTCATCTGATGAGATCTTTATTTCATGTTGGCAAACCGCTCCACCGCCGTCGTAAACATGGCGATGGTTTGATCGGCATCACCGTGCTCAATACCATCCTTGACACAATGCTGGATATGTCCTTCTAATATGACTTGCCCACATTTATGAAGGGCTGATTTTGCCGCGTTCATCTGGGAGAGAATATCTTCACAGGGAATGTCCTGATCCACCATGCGGTCGATAGCCTGCACTTGTCCGATAATTTTTTTTAAGCGGCGGTGTAAATTCTCCGCGTCCATACATTGCTTCATGTTTATCTTCCTCCATTTGGTAAGTTTAAGTATCAAGGGATCCCTATCACGGGAATGCTCTCACTTTAGCGGGCTCCTTTAGCGGCTGGAGCCGTGAGGAACATAGCGTCCCCAAAAGAAAAGAATCGATATCGCCCTCTCACTGCTCTTTGATAAGCGCGCAGAATAAACTCTCGTCCGGCAAAGGCACTGACGAGCATAATGAGGGTGGATTTCGGTAAATGAAAATTTGTTATGACGGCATCTACGATCTTAAACTCATAGCCTGGATAAATAAAAATTTCCGTCCAACCCGATTGGGCTCTGATTTCATTTTTCGCTGATGCCGCAGCTTCCAGTGTGCGAATGGACGTGGTCCCCACGGCGATGACACGATGTTTTGCCGCTTTCGTGTCGCGAATCAATTGTGCGGTTTCTTCGTTGAGAGAATAATACTCTCGGTGCATGGTATGCTCTTCAATCTGGTTCGTTTTCACCGGACGGAAGGTACCTAGTCCCACGTGAAGTGTCAGAAAGCCAAGATTCACACCGTACGATTGAAGAGCCTCCATTTGTTCTTTGGTAAAATGCAGCCCTGCGGTGGGCGCAGCCGCTGATCCTGATTCTCGATTATAAACCGTCTGATATCGTTCTCTGTCAGTTAGCTTTTCATGGATATAAGGTGGCAGAGGCGTCTCCCCTAACCTGTCTAACAGTTCTTCCCATACGCCTCGATAGTAAAATTCAATCACACGTCCGCCAAAAGCAGTGACCTCTCTGACGATTCCTATTAGTTCTTCACCAAAATGAATAACGGCGCCGGGATGTGCTTTCTTTCCCGGTTGTACTAAAGTTTCCCAGAAATTTCCTTTCATACGGTGCAACAGGAATACTTCCACGCGTCCCCCGGTCGGTTCACGACGCCCGATAAGCCGGGCTGGCATGACCCGGGTGTCGTTGAAAATCAAAGTATCTCCCGGTGCTAAAAACTGTTTCAGATCAGAAAAACGATGGTCTTCCATGGTTTCTCGGACAGGATCCAATACCATAAGCCGCGAAGCGTTACGGGGCTCAACGGGCGTCTGGGCAATCAATTCTTTCGGCAGATCATAGTCAAATTCAGTCAGCAGCATATTCCTTTGTTTTCCTCTATCGTTAATACAGCTTGATGATTTCCACATTCGTATAGTAATGATGTAAAATGGATCGGTAATCTTTTTTAGCGGCCATGGCATGAGCTCCCCACTGCGACATCCCCACGCCATGCCCCCTTCCCCAACCGTCAAACAACAGCGTTTCGGAAGATTGGCCGTGGAACTCTATTTTCCCGTTGCGATTTGGCGTGGTCGCTGTTCCTTTTTGATAGCGGATATCAAACCGCGTTCCTGGCAGACCCAATAGCCAACGAAGTTTCGGTCCCAAAATTTCTGCAGTTCGCAATGTCCCCACAAAACGAACCATCCGGACCCGACCTGACACGTAGCGGTCGGCGGTTTCTTTTCTTGCCCCCTCTTCCAACGGCGTCAGTTCCACACGTTTTAAAGTCCCAATATCGAATCCTGCTGTCCGCAGTTTGGCCCGTATTTCAGCAGCTGAAACGGCGATCTGCCAATGATACTCCGTAAGTGGGTTCGTCCCGCACTGATTTTAAGTAAGGCAAGGGGTCGCCTCCAGCCTCTTCGTTGCCGGCCGTCCATCCGCCCGATGAAGCATGAAAAGCGGAATAAATCGGCTTATCGTTATACGTCATCACTTCCCCTCGGGTTGAGGAAACTGCCGCCAGGACAGTCTTGCTCTCAGCAGCGATTCCGCCGTACACTTGACAATGGGTATTAGGGCATACGTCGAAACCTTCTTTTTCGTGACGTCCCAAGGAATAAAGGGCAAAAGTGCGAGCCGCTACTGCCTGCGCCCGCAATGCTTCCATAGGCCAATCCGCGCCCATCTCCGCGCCGATCACTCCACTTACATAGTCGTCTAATGTTACATTGTTGATAACGGTGATGGCACCATTTTGCATGATAAGCCGAAAATCTCCCCGATAGGCTTCTCCGTTATAGAAGATGGGAATGGAAGCGCGAGAATCGGCGCGCTTCACCACCAGTATTTTCGCCGACACCGGTTTGCCATTTAAAAGGAATTGTCCTCCACGTTTGGTAACTGTCAACGTGGCGTTAGCGGACAATTTTTCCAGTCCCAGTTCCGTTGCTCCGTCACGTACCACATATTCGCCTTTAGCAAGAAATACTGCGGCCTCTTGTCCTGTCGCCAATCCCACCCGAATGGCCGGTTCTGGAGAAAATTTCGTTGCTGTTGTCTCCGTTACGGGGAGTGTCTTTCCTGTGGTAGGGCCAGTGACCGGAACCGCGTGAACAGTTCCACTTGCGTCCAACAGGGACAGCATGGTGGTGAACAGCATTGTTCCTAAAATACGTAATATCCAACCGGCCATAACCCGCGCCTCCTGTCGATGTGAGATGGAACTGGGTACATTCTATACCGTGCAGATCATTCCGTCAATCGGCCCCTGTGGTTGTGAAGCGGGCGCGCTTAGTCCGATTCCATAAGACGCCGGATAGACCACCTGTTCTAAGCACAGCCCTTGCGCTGGTGCGGTGGGGCTGGCTAACGAACGGGTACGACCGGCCAGAATTTTGGCAAAATCGTTCGAGGTTTTTATTCCTAATCCGACATCAACCAAAGTTCCCACTAAATTTCGCGCCATGTGATACAGAAAACCGTTGGCGCAAAAACAAAATTGAATGATATCCCCCCATCTTTCCACCGTTGCCGTATCCATCCGGCGGATAGGGGACATAGGCGCGCCGCCCGCCGCCCGAAAAGAGGAGAAATCATGTTCGCCTACGAGTTGGGTTGCCGCACTTTTCATGGCAGCTACATCTAACGGACGGCGTATGTACCAAGCGTATCGCCTTAAAAAAGGGTCAGCTGACCTCCCTTGTAAAAGACGATAGGTATACGTTTTTTGGCAGGCGCTGTGTAAAGCGCTAAAATCAGCCGGCATCTCAAAAGCTTCTCGCACCACGATATCATTAGGTAATAAGCTTTCTGCCGCTCGCACAATGCGATGAACCGGGATGTTCCCGTCCGTAAAAAAATTGACGACCTGTCCCCGGGCGTGGACCCCGGCATCTGTTCGTCCCGCAGCTGCCATTTCAATAGGCTCGCCGAAGAGCAGCGCCAGTTTGTCTTCCAATACATTTTGCACCGCTATGACCGGTGGCGTCTGCCTTTGAAATCCATGATATAAAGTTCCGTCGTAGGCGATGATCAGGGCGATATTACGCCGCCGTGCCTTCATCATTGCTTTATGTTCCCGCCGCATCAGATCCCCACGACTTTCATTATCTCTAATGCTGCCAGAAAAATGACGATGAAAAATATTGCCGTATAGTCTCGTTTGGATACGCGTAATTCTTTCATTCGGGTGCGTCCTTCCCCACCGTGATAACAGCGAGCCTCCATAGCCATAGCCAGATCATCCGCTCGACGAAACGCCGAAATAAAGAGAGGCACTAAAACCGGTGTCAAACTATAGAGTCGCCGAAGAAAATGTCCTGAAGAAAAATCAGACCCACGTGATTGTTGGGCTTTCATGATTTTATCGGTTTCTTCAATCAGCGTCGGTACAAATCGTAAGGCAATCGTCATCATCATAGCCAATTCATGCGCTGGCACGCCGATGATTTTTAATGGTTTTAAAAGAGCCTCCATGGCGTCCGTCAGCGAAAGCGGCGAAGTTGTGAAGGTAAGGAGGGAAGAGAGAAGGATCAGTAACGTTAATCGTAGGCAGAGAAAAAAACCTTTTGCTAAACCTTCATAAGTCAGTTCAAATATCCAAATCTGTGTGATCTTTTCTCCTGGTGTACTGCAAAGATGAATAAGGAAAGTAAAAGCTAATATCCACCACAGAGGACGAATGGATTTTACAAGTGTGAGCAAGGGAACGCCTGAGGTGAGAGATAGTCCTATCGTTAAAATGGCAAGTGCTCCATAAGTACCCGGTGTATCAAAGATAAAGATGGCGATAATCAAGCAAAATAAAAGAACGACTTTAACCCGCGGATCCAAGCGATGCAAAATGGATTCACCGGGAAAAAACTGGCCTATGGTAATGTCTGTCAGCACTTCTTTGCCCTTCTTTCCCGCCAGGCTCCTTCAATACTCTTCACGGCTCCTTCGATCGTAAAAGCGTCCACTGTAACAGAAAGCCCCCCTGCCTGCAGTTTTTTCAGCAAAGTCACGGTACTCGGCGTGTCCAGACCCGCTTTTTGAATTAATGCCTCAGATTGAAAGGCTTTCCGGGGTGTCGTATCCAAAAGTACTTCTCCTTCGTGCATGATTACAACTCGGTCGGCCAAGCGAGCAATATCATCCATATTATGAGAAACAAAGATCACTGTCATCTTCTTTTCTCGATGGAGGCGAACGATCCTTTTCAGCAAATCGTCTCGCCCGCGGGGATCAAGACCTGCGGCCGGTTCGTCCAGAATTAAATATTTTGGTTCCATGGCCAATACACCGGCAATGGCCACTCGGCGTTTTTGCCCTCCGCTTAGTTGGAAGGGAGAACAGTTTTTATAAGTATCGTAATCTAAGCGAACCAATTCCATTGCTCGGCGCACCCGCGTTTCAATTTCTTCCGAAGATAGTCCTAAGTTTTTCGGGCCGAAAGCAACGTCTGCCATCACGGTTTCCTCGAAGAGTTGATGCTCGGGATATTGGAACACCATCCCTACACGCTGGCGCGCGGCGACCGCCTCTTGTCCTTTGTCCGCAAGATTCTGTCCGTCCACTCGTACCGTTCCTTGCGTCGGATGAAGTATTCCATTTAAATGCTGCACTAAAGTGGATTTACCCGAACCGGTGTGCCCGGCGATAGCAGTCAGCGTACCTTCCGGTATGGTAAGTGTGACGTGAGATAGCGCTCTTTGTTCAAAAGTTGTCCCCGGCATATAGGTATATGACACTTGCCGCAATTCTATTGACATAATGCTGTCACCAATTCTTCGTCGGTTATGATATCTTCTGGCAGAGGAATCCCCTGTCGGCGAAGGCGCCAAGCAATCTCCGCCGCGAGAGGCACGTCCAGTCCGCGCTTCTTCATTTGTTCCACCTGCTGAAAGATTTTTCGAGGTGGTCCATCTTCCACCAATCGTCCTTTTTCCATTACTAATACTCGATCGGCAGCGGCCGCTTCCTCCATGAAATGTGTAATGTAAACGATAGTGATCCCAGCATGACGATGAAGTTCACGTACCGTGGTCAATACTTCTTTGCGCCCGGCGGGATCTAACATGGCCGTCGGCTCATCCAGCACCAAACATCGCGTCCGCATCGCCAGTGCTCCGGCGATCGCTACCCGTTGTTTTTGACCGCCAGATAAAAGATGAGGGGCAAAATTTCGGAAGGCCGTCATCTCCACCGCGCGCAATGATGCCTCTACTCTTCGGTGTATTTCGATCGACGGAATGCCTAAATTTTCCGGGCCGAACGCTACGTCCTCCTCGACCACAGCGGCGATGATCTGATTATCAGGATTTTGAAACACCATGCTGACTTCTTGCCGTATATCCCAAAGATGTGCGGCGTCGCGTGTATCCATGCCGTCGATGCGACATATCCCTTCCGTTGGTAGCAGAATGGCATTTAAGTGTTTGGCCAACGTTGACTTTCCCGACCCATTCGTTCCCAGCACAGCCACAAACTCACCCGCCGAAAGGGAAAGGTTAATATGAGACAAAGCCGCCGTCTCCCCTTCTTCTCCGGCATGATGGATATGACTTAAATTTTCCAGTTCAATAAACGCCAAGAACTTAGCCTCCTATTTCCTTCAATATGCGTCATTTACACGATAGATTTATTATACATGGCGTAAACCGTCAACGCAATCTACAACATAGGTTTACAGAAAGATTTTTCAAGAAAACATCGGACTGATCGCATAATTCGATACGAAAGGTATACAAAAAAGAGAATGATGAAACAAAGGATAATTCTTATTAAGATATTTGTTTTATGTGGGTTGTCTGTGTTCGTTGTTTTATATTATAATTAAATGAAAAATATAGAACGAGAAAGAAGGTTATGATGCATGAAGGGGACCGTTGTGGCCACGTGGATACAGACGGCGAAAACACTTTGGGGAGAAAATATCGTTCAAACCGCGATGGAACAAAACGGCTGGGAGCCCGATCGTCTGTTCCTGCCGCTGGAGGATGTTGAAGATGCCGCTGTAGATAGGTTCATGGATCTTTTGAGCCGCGCCCAGAACATGTCGAAAGCTACGCTTTGGTATGAAATCGGTCGAGATAATGTTCGCACATTTTCTCAGGTATATCCTTCTTTTTTTAAGGGAAAAACGCTCTATACATTTTTAGCCTCCATGTATGACGTACATGTGGAAGTCGTTAAAATGGTAGCTGGAGCCAAGCCCCCCATATTGGAAATGAAGCCAATCTCCTCGCATGAGGCGATATTTTCTTACGATTCTCCTCGCGGAATGCAGGATTATTTTCGCGGTTTAATTCAAGGCGCTGTAGAATTTTTTCATGAGCCCCTCTCCATGGATGTTTTAGAACAAACGCCTACGCACTTAAAGCTTAAGCTTCATTTTGCGGCTTTGATCTGGGCAGAGCAAACCTTTCCAATAAATCGTGCCTTAAGTTTTATTGGATCGGTTGCCGGAAAGATCAGCCTCGTATCGTTTACTGTCACCCTTATCCCCGCGTTTTTCTTGTTTTTCTGGGAGACTTCTTGGAAGTTTTTGGTATTCCCGGTCTTCAGTGGTGTTTTTGTCTGGCTGGTCTCGGCAATTCTGCTGCGCCCTCTGTCGGCTCTGCGCGGCGAAATGAAAAGTCTCTTGGCGCATCACTATGATTCCGATGGTACACTGCGCTCTGGAGATGAATTCGAAGAGTTAGCGACCTCTCTCCAAACGTATAAAAAAGGCGTTAAAGCCGACTTCACCGGTTTCCGCGGCACAGGGGACGAGCTCATTCGTTACGGTTCAGATTTTAATGACTTAGCGGAAAATATGGGGAACACTTCGCAAAATATCGTAAACGTCATCAATGAGGTAGCCGTGGCCGCTACCCATGGCGCGGAAAATACCAGCGCGGTAGCCAGTTTCCTTCACAAGAATATGACCGCACTGGAAACGGCCGTAAAAGAGCAGACCGATAATAACGCCCATCTCCTTAGCGCGGTAGATAATATCGACAAAGGTTTCAGCGATGTACACGCCTCCAGCGAGCAACTGACAAAGACTATGGAAAAATTTTCTGTCGTTCGTGATACGGTGGAAGCCCTTCGCAATGAAACAGAGAAAATTCGTTCTATCACCGATGTCGTGACTCGGATCGCGGCACAAACTAACCTTTTGGCTTTGAATGCGGCCATCGAGGCGGCGCGCGCGGGAGAGCAGGGCCGAGGATTTGCCGTGGTCGCCGAAGAGATCCGTACTTTGGCGGAACAATCAAAACAGCAGGCAGCAGTGATTTCCACCGATATTGATAATATCGCACAGATCATCAGCAACGTAACTTCCTCCGTAGATACGGAATACCAATCGTTAGGACAGGAAAGTCAACAACTTCAGGATGTGGTCAGTAATAATTTGGAACATATTGGCAATATCCGGGACGTTTCCGTCAGTATAAGCGCCATCATCACTTCACTGCAAGAAGAAATGAATGAGATGAATCAGGTTTTTGGAAAGGTAGAATCAATCGCGGCCATGTCGGAAGAAAATTCCGCCGCTGCTGAAGAAGTCACCGCTACAGTCCAGGTACACAACGAGAAACTGCAAGATATGATGGAAAAAATCGGTAGCTTCAAGGAAATTTCCGTTCGTTTCTCT
>CAJPQU010000085.1 GCA_905372875.1 uncultured Schwartzia sp.
CCTGTTTTGCTTCGGGTGCCCCAGGGCAGTATAATAGGAAGCGAGGATGTAGTTTCATTTTTATCGCTGCTTTATTTTTTATGAAAGGAAACGATAGAACGAGGAAAGGAGGAGGCACAGGATGAGAGGGGTTCGCATGTTATGGCTCACGGCGGCTCTGCTTTTGGCTTGCACCGCCGTGGCTGCGGCAGCGACCGTGACCGCCACCGGGCAGGGGGCTACGGAGCGGGCCGCCCTTCGTGAGGCGATGCGGTCAGCGATTGAGCAAGAAGTGGGCGTACTGGTGGACAGCCACACCTACGTGAAGAATTATCAGCTCATCCACGATGATATTTATACCCATTCCGAGGGCTATGTGAGTCGGTATGAAGTTTTGGAAAAGAGCTTTGCGAGCGGGATTCATCGGGTGACGATTCGGGCGGAGGTCAGCGAATCACTGCAAAGTGATCTCATGACCAAGCTGCAAAAGCAGGCGCTCATCCGGGAAAATCTTTTAGATCCCCGCATCGGAGTGGTGATTTCGGACAGCCAGGATCGGTCGGCGTATCATGGCGTGGCTGCAGCGGTGGAAAATGAGATCGTGACGGCTTTGCGAGAGAATGGTTTTTCTCGCCTCGTGGATTTGGGCCAGGTGGAGGCGTCGGTGAAAAAGCGTATCGCAACAGCTGTGTTTGAGGGCGATACTGAAGGGGCGGCGATGTTGAAAAATTCGTTTCCTGTGGATTATTTAGTGACGGGGTTGGTGGATGTGACGGATACGCCGGGGGCTTTCGGCTGGGGGGAAAGTGCTTCAGCAGGGACGGAGGCAATCCTCACGATTCGCTTCGTGAACGTTAACAGCGGAGAGATTGCCTATGCGGGGACATTCCGGGGGCGTTCTCAGCGCACAGGCAGCCGGGCGGTGACAGTGGCAGTTCAGAAGGCTTCCCGGGCTATGGTGCGGGCGCTGGCTGACGGAGCGCTGCAAAAGGCCGCAGATCCTGGCCAGCATGTGATGCTGCAGGTCACGGCGGGGGTCTTAGGGAACTTCGGGGAAGCCTATGATTTTCTTTCCCGCCTGCCGGGGGTGCGCCAAGTATACCCGAGACAGCAGCAAGGGGAGAGCCAAGCCTTCGATGTGGATTACGACGGGACAGCGTTTGATTTAGCGCGAGCTTTGGAAGACGCGGGGATCGCCGTGCGGGAGATGAGCGCCGAATATCTCCGCATTTGAGAAGAAATGGGAATGGACAAACGGCGGGGCTGCGTCGCCGTGACGGGAGGACGAGATCATGAAAAAATACGTGGGGCTGTTCATCGCGTGGGGGCTGTTTTTTATTAGCGCCGTCGCTTTTGCCGCCGCGAATTACGAGGAGAATGTGGTGGAAGCGGAGGGCTATGGTCTCTCTGCCGCCGGATCGGCCACCGAAGTGCAGGCACGTCTGACGGCGCGGCGGGCCGCTATCGCTGACGCCCAGCGGGTTTTGGCGGAAGAGATGGCCGCTGTGCAGGTGGATGCAGAGACGCGGGTGGAGGATGCGGCGCTCAAAAGCGATGTGGTGCAGACGAAGGTGACAGCCCTTCTGAAAGGGTGCCGGGTGGTACGGGAAAGTTACGAGGACGGCGCTTATCGGGTGACGGTGGCGGTGCCGCTCTTTGGCGAGCACTCTTTGGCTGCGGCGGCGCTGCCGAGGAAGAGCGGGCGTCAGCCCTTCCCGTTGGCGGCAAGCCTATCCCGGGACGAGGCGGCGAAGGAATACGGCCCCCGCGAACCGGTAGAGGGCGGCCCTTACACCGGCCTCATCCTTGACTGTCGAGGTCTTGATCTCCGCCCGGCTATGTCGCCGGTGATTAAGACGACGGCGGGGGAGCCGATTTACGGGTACAAGAATCTTGATTCGGCGGAGGTCATTCGTCGAGGCATGGCCGGATACGCTCATACCTTTGAGGACAATACAGCACGGGCAGGGGAGAATCCCCTCATTCTTCGCGCCGCAGGGGTGGATCGTTATTTTAATCCTGTGGTCACGGCGGAGGACGGTGGGTGGATCTTACGGGAGAACGAAAAGACGCATTTTCTGGATAAGGCAGCAGTGGTATTTGTGCGGTGACGGAGGATAAAACAAGGACGCCGTATGGGCTAAATTCGGCTCATACGGCGTCCTTGTTTTATCTTGCCTTTAAGAGGCAGCAGCCACCGAAGCGGGCGCAGGGGGCGTGGGCTTTAACATCCTCCTCGGCGGTGGAGCGGTGGCGGCAGTTCACGATGGAATTGCAGGCCAGGCGATTTTTTAAAAAGTTTCGTACTAAGTTCTCGGGCTGCCCCGACAGACCTAAAAAAACCAGAAGGCCCGCTTCCTTGAGGGCGTTGCGGTACCCTGCTCCCATGCGGAAGGAAAAAACGACGTTGATCTTTTCCCGCAAAAGAGTAAGGAGGAGGGACGTGATGTTTTTGGCGTTTAAAGGCAGACGGCGCATCGCGATGATCTTTTCCTGCCGAGTCTCGTAGCAGAGGAAGGCCGCTGCGTCTGAAAAATCTTGGCCAGAGGCTTCCGCTGGATATTGGGGAATGAGGATGCGGGCCTCTTCTCCTATGGCGGCAGGGCTGCCGGGGGTATCGCCGAGAGTATCCATCTCACAGTGAATGAGGCCGCGACACAGATCATAATCGCCGCCGGCGATGCGAAGGGGCAGGCCATCGATGAGAAACTGGGCCAGCTTGCGGCGGGCGTCGAAATAAAGCTGCTGGACGCTGCCCCGGGAGATGTTCATTTTGGCGGCACACATTTCCTGCGTGAAGCCTAGGTAGTCGATGAGACGAATGGCCTCGTACTCCTCGACGGCCATGGTGATGCTCACCGCGTCGCTGCCTTTTTCGGCGTGAAATTCGGTATATTGGGGTAGGAAGCACACCCGGCGCTGTTTTTTCGGGCGGGACATCGAAACGTCTCCCTTCTCCTTTTCCCGTACTTATCGTGCTTACTCATAGTTTAGCACATTTTTCGTTCTGATGGGAGATTTTCGCCGCAGTGGGATCGCAGGGAGGCACGGGCGGCGACGATGGGAATGCCCGATTCGTCCCGCAGAACTTCCGCGTCCACGCCGTATACTTCCCGCAGCATGGCGGGGTGGATGACAGCGGTGGGCTTTCCGTGGGCGTAGAGACCGCCCCCCGGGGCGAAGATGAAGATCTCGTCGGCGAAGCGGGCGGCCAGCCCTAAATCGTGCAGCACCATAATGAAGGTGATGCCGTGGGCTTGGCTGATGGTCCGCACCGTTTCGCAAAGTTCGAATTGTTTTTGGAGGTCGAGGCTGTTCGTTGGTTCGTCCATGAGGACGAGATGCGGCTCTCTGACCAATGTCTGGGCGATGGAGACCAGTTTTTGCTGCCCACCGGAGAGGCGGGCAAAGGGAACGAAGGCCAATGCCTCCAAATGGAGGAGTGAGAGGACGCGCATGACGGCTGCCGTGTCCTCGTCGTTCACCTTCCAGCGCAGCCGGGGCAGGCGCCCCAACAGCACCGCCTCAAAGACCGTAAATCCAGCGGCTTTTGTCTCTTCCTGAGGCAGGTACGCGATACGGGCCATTTTTTCTTCGTGGCTCATGGTTTTTACGTCCTGTCCGTCGTAGAAGATCTTCCCCGCGGCGGGCAAAAGGCCGAACAGGCACTTTAAGAAGGTGGATTTTCCCGAGGCGTTGGGGCCGATGATGACGTTGAATTTCTCCCGAAAGGTGAGGGACAGCCTGGAGAAGATTGGCCGTTCTTTTCCGTAGCCGAAGGTCATATTTTCTACTTGGATCATGAATATCGCCTCCCGACGGTGAAGATGAGGAGCAGGAAGAAGGGGATGCCTAAAAAGGAGGTGATGAGGCCGATGGGCAGCAACGTGCCGGGGATCAGCATCTTGGACAGGAGGGAGGCCGCCGAGAGGAGAACAGCACCGAAGAGGGCGGAGGCGGGGAGGAGGTAGCGATGATCCTCCCCCACTAATCCTCGAGCCAAATGGGGGGCTGCCAAACCCAAAAAGCCGATGGTGCCCACAAAGGCAACGGTGGTAGCGGTCAAAAGAGAAATAAGGATGACGACCTGCCGCCGGAGCCGGGGAACGTTCACTCCGAGGCTTAAGGCCCGGGCGTCCTGAAGGACGAGGGCGGTGAGCTGCCAGGCACGGCGGTAGAGAAAGGCGAGCGTTAACAGGGTGATGACAGAAAGAAAAATCGCTTTGTCCCAAGAGGCTTTCGCTAAACTGCCGAATGTCCAGAAGACGAGGCTCTGGAGCTTGTTTTCGTCAGCGATGTACTGAAGGAACATGGTCAGGGAGTTGAAGATAAAATTGAGCGCGATGCCAAAGAGAATGATGGTGTTTCGGCTGCTCTGCTGCCACGCCGCGAAGCGGTAGATGAGGAACGCGGCCAAGAGGGCGAAGCCGAAAGCGTTCACCGTGACGATGAGGTTGGGAGGCAGAAATTCCGTATTAACCTGTAAGACGATACCGGCCGCCGCGCCGAAAGCGGCCGCCGCCGAGATACCCAAGGTGTAAGGGCTGGCCATGGGATTTCCCAAGATCGTCTGCATTTCACAGCCACCGACAGCAAAAGCGGCGCCTGCTAAGACGGCCATTGCCGCCATGGGGAGGCGGATGCTGCGGATCACGGTATCGGTAGTGGGATCGACGCTGCCGCCGGTGAGGACGACGACGGCTTCCCACAGTCCGACGTCTGAGGAACCGGCGATGAGATTCAGGAAAAAACCTACGGCCGTACCCATGAGAAGCAGGACGACCACTAAGGATTTCTTCCTTGTAATGGCCTGATAGATCCGCTGACCGTCAACAGCGGGGTCCGGCGGTGCTGATGATGGCACGGGCGAAAGCACCGGCATCTTCATCGGCTCTACGATGTGATGGCCTCGCGCGTTTTCGTCCCTCATGGCAGCCTCATCTTCCAAAGTCCATCGCTGCTTTTGACGATCATGAAACGATCGTAAAATTCCGATAGACGTGCCTCAGGATCGACGTCGGCAAACGCCTCTGGATAAAAGAGTTTGGCGAAGCTGAGGGCGGGATAAAAGACGCAGCAGGTGCGGGAAAGTTCGTGCTGATATTCGTAAACATTTTTGTTTTTGACGGCTTTCAGATGCTCCCAGCCGGGGCGCTTTACAATGCTGAACCGATCCGTGATGGTTTCCTCCGGCGGGGCGCCCAAACCCATGGGGGATGTCCCGCTGAGGAGGATGAAATCGGGATCGGAAGTCAGTACGTATTCGGGATCCAAGCTCACCGATCCGGGGGGACCATCCGTCGGCTTGCCCGCACCGGCGCGGTCGGCTAAGTTTTCTCCTCCGGCGTAAGCAATCAATGTCCCCCAGCCGGACACATTGCTGCGGCTGGACGGACCGAAGATTTCTGCCGAGCCGGATTTCTCGTAATATACTAAGGGTTTCGGGGTGTTGACCTTTTTCAGGCCCGTTTCTAAATCGGTGAATTGTCTATCTAAAAAGGCCGCGACTTCTTCCGCCCTCTCCGGTTCGTCGAAGACTTTTCCCAATAAACGGTAGAGATCCTGCGCCGACTGAGTTGTCTTGCCCGGCACATCGATGAGGAGCAGCGCGATACCGGCTTCTGTTAACCGCGGCTCAATGTCCATGGCGTACATATGCCCCTGCATGACGGAATTGACGATCAATACGTCCGGCTTGGCGGCTAAAATCGCTTCCACGTCGAAGGGGGCGCCGTGGGGGGAGATGATCTTCCACTGCTCTTTATACTGAGGGAAGCGCGGCTCATACACTTTATCGTAATTCTTTTTGCCGCCGGAGTCCCCCACGCCTTTCAGCATGGCGAAGGCTTCTTCCCCTTTCAGAGGAATGATGAAGTCGATCAAATCAAAGGTGCTGATGGCGTAGCGCTGCACGGGGTGTTTCAGGGTTACGCGTCGTCCAGCGGCGTCGGTTACCGTTATGGTTTTTTGTTCTCTTTTTTCCTGCGGAACCGTTTCGCTGCCGCAGCCGGTCAGGGCAAAGAGAAGGAGCAGCGTGAGGCCGAGGAGGGAGCCTTTCTTTATCATAGGGATCACCTTTCTTGATAGAGGGGGCGCCCCGAAATTCGAGGCGCCCGTCAGATCAGAATGTATATGAGATTAGAATATATACTGATAGGAGAGGTTGTAGTTGATGCCGGGCTGCCGGAAATTGCGGCTTTGTTCATAGTAGCGGTCGAAGAGGTTGTTGACGGCTAAATTGATGACGTGGGGGCCGAAGGCGTAGGACACGGTGAGATCAGCTACCATATACGGGGAAACATAGTTAGTATCCGAAGAATTGGGGACGGAGCCAAAGTAGCGCAGATCCAGTGCCGCCTGCAGCCCATGAAGGTTGTCCCAGCGCAGCCCGGCGTTGAAGGTGGATTCCGGCATGCCTTTTAACGCGGAGTTGAATCGATCGCCGCTCTTTCGGACGCTCTGCTGGGTATAGCCGGCGCTCAGGGCCCAATGGCGGTTAAACCGATGTTCACCGATGAGTTCCACTCCCTTGACCTTGACGTTGCCTACATTATAGACCAGCGGCGGGCGCAGATTTCCGCTGGGACCGAAGCTGATGTTCAGGAAGTCGTCGATGTCGTAGTAGAAGCCGGTGATGCCCACTGTCGTTTTGTCCCCGAGCTTGGCCCGCCAGCCCAGTTCGTAGTTCATGCCCTTTTCCGGTGAGGGAACCCCCAGAAGCGCCTGCCATTGGGATAGAGAGAGGCCGGGGGCAAATTCGGCCGTATAGGCGCCGCCGCGGTTGCTGTAGCCGGTGCTCCAGCGGCTGTAATCAGCCACAGTAGGGGAGCGGAAGAGGCGGTGGGCACCGAGGTAAATGGTCTGTCGGTCGGTTAACTGATGGGTGAGTTTCACGCCAGGAGAGAACTGTGTGTAGGTCTTTTCCCGCAGGGCACCGCGATCTGCCTCAAATTTATTATGGTCGTAGCGCAGGGAGAGTCTCAGTGTCGTCCGCGGCGTCAGCGCCCAATCGTCCTCGACAAAGACGCCGGTGGAGGGCAGATTATAATGACTGTTCTCATGATTGATGTCGTACTTCGTTTTCCCGTATTGGATGCCGTAACGTAAGGTGTGCACGCCGGCGCGGGAGGTCTGACGCCAGTCGATGCCGTAGTTTTGGATATCTGAATTCCAATACTCTTTCATACCCAGCGGCCGTGGTTTACCCATTGCCATGACCACGCGGTTCACGTACTCGCGCCGCCCCTGCCGGTAATTGAAAATGCCGACGGAGGCGGTGGGGGTCGTGTAATTGAGGGCGATGTTGTCCGTCTTCCATTGGCGATAGCCGTCAACCCAGTTCTGCGGGGCGTTCGGCGTTACGGGGTAGGAACTGTCATATCCTAAATAGCGGGAGGCCGGACTGCCGTTTTTGTTGTTGCCGACGATGATGCCTTCTTTCTTATAAATGTGAGAATAAGACAGATTCAGGCGATCCTGTTCGTTCAATTTGTAGGTGGTATCAAAATGGAAATCATGGCCGTTGGACTCATTGTTACGGTAATAACCGCCGCTCTTGGCCCAAGAGGCATTGATGTTCCAAGAGAAGCGCTGATCGTCGGTAGCACCTTGGTGAATCACGGTAGTCTTGTAGGTGTGCCAACTGCCGACACTCTGACGCAGGGTGGTTTTCGTGCCCGGCCCGCTGGCATCGTCGGTAACAATATTGATGACACCGCCCACCGCACCACCGTAACGGGCTGACGTGCCGCGGATCAGCTCAATTTTTTTGATCCCGGTGACCGGCAGCGCATCCCATTCCATGGCCCGGCCGCCCATGCCGATCTCGCCTACATCCTGCACCACGTTGCCGTTGATGGCGATGACGGTACGCTCGTGGTTCAGCCCCCGCAGGCCTACTTGGATGCCATTGTTTTGCCCTTTTGTCACTATGACACCGGGGACATTAGCCAAGATATCCGCCGCCGTTTTAATTTGTCCCGCGTCGATGAGTTCCTTCACATTGACGGAGGTCTCTGCTGTGTCGGTGTTATCTCGGTGGGCCACCACGACGATTTCGTCCAATTCGAAGGTCTGCAGGGATTCCGCGGCCTGGGCGCTGGGAGCTGGGGTCAACAGGGACAGCGCGCCGGCGAGTCCCATCATCATTTTCTTCATGGTGTCAATCTCTCCTTATTCTCTTATTCCGGTTTTTCCACTTGGTCGTCGACGATGTCGATATCCTTGGCGTAGGGTTTCATATCAATGAGATGGCTGCCGTCCACCGCGTCAAGGCCGGTGACGTGCAGGGTATTTCCCTCCCGCCGCCGGAGCTGTGCGACGCAGATGTTGATGGGATTGGGCCGGTGGGGGGAGCGGCTGGCGAAGACACCCCACAGTTCCTTTCGGGCGGGGGGAATCGTTTGCAGACGGCTGCGATCCGCCAAATGCGCCTCGTAGAGAACGAGATAGCTGCGTCCCTCTTCGACGCCTAAAAGGGCGTCGCCGTATGCGGGATTGACTTCAATGACCGAAACCGCATCGGAAAATCGCCCTTGGCGAGGGCATTCTCCCGGCTTGGCAAAAGGGCTGTGAATGACGCCCAGC
>CAJPQU010000086.1 GCA_905372875.1 uncultured Schwartzia sp.
ACATCCTCAGCCCTATCACTCCTAGGAAATACACGCCCGCCGCGTTCAACTTTCGTAGCAACACCGCATTCTTCAAAAAAACGAATGATATCATAATTATCAAAAGCCCGCAAAGCACTGCTTAAAAATATACCGTTTCCAGGAATATTTTTAATGATTTCCGGAATATCAGCAATGTTGGTAATGTTGCAGCGTCCCTTGCCGGTGATCATCAGCTTGCGCCCTAACCGCTCCATCTTCTCTAACAAAGTGACTTTTCCGCCGTTTTCCGTTGCTTTAACAGCGGCCATCATCCCCGCAGGGCCGCCGCCCACCACAATGATTTTTTTCATACGCGTCCCGTCTCAATTGGCCTGTCGCCGAAAATTTGTCAGCTCATAGAGGAAGCTGACTTCCTCCTCAGTAAGGGAACGGCAACCCCCGCGCCGCAGTCCGTAAAGGTCAAGGCCGGCGAAACGAATCCGTTTCAGGCGGTGCACCGTGTACCCTACCGCTTCACACATGCGCCGCACCTGCCGGTTGCGTCCTTCGTGAATGACGATCTCCAACTGCGTACGGCCACGTTCTCCGTCTCGTGCCAGTATCTGAACTTCAGCCGGAGCCGTCATCCCATCGGAAAGACGCACCCCCCGACGCAGGTGGCCAACGGCGTCAGCCGTGACATCTCCTTCTACTTGTGCGATGTATGTTTTACGGATCTCATTGCGAGGGTGCAGAAGGCCATTCATCAGTGTTCCATCGTTCGTTAACAGCAAGAGGCCTTCTGTGTTACCATCCAATCGCCCCACCGGATAGACTCGTTCGGGAATAGCCGGCAAAAGCTCTAATACCGTTCGCCGTCCCCGTTCATCTTTTACAGTGGAAATATAGCCGCGTGGTTTATAAAGCATAAAATAAACCAGCCGTTCCCGTTTGGTTAACGGTTTTCCGTCGACACATATCCTATGTTTCACTGGATCGACCGAGACCCCCATTTGCGTCACTACTTGTCCGTCCACCGACACGCGCCCTTCGGCGATCATTTTTTCGGCTGTCCGCCGCGATGCAATCCCCGCCCTACTAATGAGTTTCTGCAACCGTTCCAACGCTGTCTCTCCTTTGCTCTACGGTGCCGTTCTCTGTAAACGGAAAATTTTCGCCGACGACTTGCTGCGTCTCCTCATCCCCTGCTCCTCACCCCAGATTCTACCGCTGCTGCACCGAACCTTCTCCAAAGAGACCTTCGATAGCTTTTATCGCTTCGGGATCACCATTCAGCCAATACTGCGGCTCCGCTTTGATTCGCTGTTTTTTATCCGCCATATAGAGATAAACCGTATGATCTCCGTGATATTGCGTAAAAATCTGTCGAAGCGCCTGAAAGTTTTCCTCCGAAGCATCGGCCTCATGAATGGTAACGTAATAATCCGAGTGATACGAATCCAGTGACCACATCTGATCTGCCAAAATCTTAGCCCCCGTGTCCGTGAGATTAATCCGTCCTTCCACAACAACCGGCGTATCCACGGTCAAAAGATTCATATTCTCATAGAACACTCGTGGAAAAGCAATAATCTCAATGCTGTGGGTATAATCCTCCAAAGTGACAAAGCACATGGTATCTCCTTTTTTGGTAGCGATACGCTTGGCGTTCGCCACCAGCCCAGCGACCCGAACCAACTGGCGTTCTTTGGCTTCGCCGCTTAAAACCCGCCTCAGCGGCGGAAGATGTTCCATGACATCATGATATTTATCTAAGGGATGTCCTGTAATATAGAATCCGGTCATTTCCCGTTCCCAGGCCAAAAGCTGTGCCGGCGGTTCCTCCGGCAAATCCGGCAAAGCAACCTCCAACGCCGGAGTCAAGGAATCGTCGTCAAAAAGCCCCGTCTGACCGTTAGACATATCCCGCTGAGACAAAGCCGCCGTATTGAGAACGTTGTCTAAGACAGCCAAAAGTTGTGAACGACGCCCCTTAAGGGAATCAAAGGCACCACATTTAATCAGACTCTCTACCACGCGTTTATTGACGATGCGCAGATCCACTCGCGAGCAAAAATCTAAAAGTGATTTAAAAGCACCGCCTTTTTTTCGCACCGTTTCCAGCTCGCTGATAGCCGCCTCCCCCACATTCCTGACCGCCGCCAGCCCGAAACGAATAGCGTCTCCATCCACACTGAAAGTCGCTGAACTGGCATTGATATCCGGCGGCAGAATAGCGATTTTCATACGCCGACTGAGTTCAATGTAGACGCTCACCTTATCATTGAAATCCATGACACTGGACAGCATAGCTGCCATAAATTCCGGTGGATAATGAGCTTTCAGATAAGCGGTCTGCCATGCCACCAAAGCATAGGCCGCACTATGTGATTTATTGAAGCCATAGTTGGCAAAATGAAAGAGAAGCTCAAAGATCTTTTGAGCCAAACCGTCCTCAATGCCGTTCTCTCTCGCCCCCCTTAGAAAATCTTCCTTCTGCTTCATCAAAAGATCCGGCTGTTTGTGCCCCATGGCCCGGCGTAAAAGATCCGCCTGCCCCAAAGAAAACCCGGCCAAAGCCTGCACGATTTGCATGACCTGCTCTTGATAAAGAACTACGCCAAAGGTCTCTTTCAAAATCGGTTCCAATAAAGGATGAAGGTAAGATACCTGCTTTTTCCCTCGGCGGCCATCGATGAAATCTTGTACCATGCCGCTGCCCAGAGGTCCCGGACGATACAGGGCCACCGTGGGGATAAGATCTTCAAACCCTTCCGGCTGAATATCCTTCACTAAAGCGGTCATGCCCGCCGATTCCATCTGGAACACGGCGCCTGTTTTCCCCTCGCAAAGCATTTGAGCGGTTTTTTCGTCGCGAAGCGGAATCTTTCGCAAATCCAAGTGAAGTCCCCTACTGCGTTCTACGTTCTTTACGGCATCCCCCAATACGGTCAGCGTCCTGAGGCCCAAGAAATCCATCTTCAAAAGGCCTAATTCTTCAACGAGATCCTTATCGTATTCCGTCACCAGCGTGCCGTCCGAAATCTGCACTGGCATATAATGAGTCAATGGCTCCCGCGCGATCACCACTCCGGCAGCGTGGGTGGATGACTGGCGCGGCATACCTTCGATATCTCGGGCCAAATCAATCAATTTCCGAGTGGTAGCACTCCCCTCATACGCTTGGCGGAAATCAACCGATTCCTTCAGCGCCTTATCCAGGGTAATGCCAAGCTCCGTGGGAATCAATTTGGCAATGCGGTCCACTTCAGCGAAGGGAAGATCAAGGACACGCCCCACATCTCGCACCGCGCCTCGTGCTGCCATGGTGCCAAACGTGATGATCTGGGCCACATGATTCTCGCCGTAGCGCTTTTTAACATATTCAATAACTTCTTTACGGCGAATATAGCAAAAATCAACGTCGATATCCGGCATCGTGATGCGCTCAGGATTGAGAAGCCGCTCAAAAAGGAGTGCGTACTTCAACGGATCAATGTCCGTAATCCCCAGAACATAGGCAACAATGCTTCCCACCGCTGAGCCACGGCCCGGTCCCACAGCGATCTCTTGCGTTCGCGCGTAATGGATAAAATCCCAAACCACTAAAAAATAACTGTCAAACCCCATACGATGGATGATATCCAGTTCATAATCCAATCGTTCTCGCACTTCCCGCGTCACCGGCGCATAGCGTGAAGGCAGTTTTTCTTCGCAAAGCTCACGCAGATATCCTTCCTCTGTCTCTCCCTCTGGCAGAGGAAATTTCGGCAGATAATGCGCCCCGAAAGAAAATTCTACGTTGCAGCGCTCGGCAATGCGAACCGTATTCGCCATCGCCTCTGGGTACTCGGGAAAAAGCGCGGCCATTTCGGCAGCAGATTTCAAATAATAATCGTCGCTGTTAAAGCGCATACGATTGGGATCTTCCATCGTCTTACCTGTCTGTATGCACAGGAGAACATCATGAAATTCATGATCTTCCCGATGAATGTAATGCGAGTCATTGGTCACGACCAAGCCGATATGGTGCTTTTTTGAGAGTTCGATCAGCCCGGCGGCAGCCTTTTCTTCATCAGGTAAACCGTGCTTTTGAATTTCCAGAAAGAAATGATCCGACCCGAAAATTTCCGCATACTCCTGAACCAGACGATCCGCTTTTTCCATATTATCCCGGACGATGGCTTGGGGAATCTCCCCCGCGACGCAAGCACTGAGGCAGATCAGTCCTTCGTGATATTGGCGAAGAAGCTCTTTATCCACCCGCGGCTTATAATACATGCCTTCTAAATTCGCCAGCGACACTAACTTCACCAAATTCCGGTAGCCGGTTTCATTTTCTGCCAACAAGATTAAATGATAGTACCTGACGCCATCCACCTCGAAATTGTCATGACGGGACTGCGGCGCCACATAAATCTCACACCCGATGATGGGCTTAATCCCTGCCTTCTTGGCTTCTTTGTAGAAGGTAACCGCGCCGTACATCTGGCCATGATCGGTAATAGCCAACGCTTCCATTCCCAATCGTTTCGCCTCAGCAATGAGTAACGGAATACGACTGGCCCCATCCAACAGGCTATATTCCGTATGGGTATGAAGATGCACGAAAGGTATCGGCTGGTTTGCCACGCTGTCCCCCATAGGTCTCGTCCTCTCTCGTTATGATACCCGCGCCATTTAGCGCACAAAAGATAAAATGAACCGGGGCTAAAAGGCCGCCGGTTCCGATTTTGCTTATGCTTCCATGATGATAGGCAAGATCATCGGGCGGCGTCTTGTCTTTTCAAAGAGATACCGGCCCAATGCGTCTCGAACGTTGGACTTGATGCTGACCCACTCGGTAACTTTGCCATCCTGACAGCGTTCCAGCGCCTGTTCAACCCGTTCTCTCGCTTCCTCCATCAGGGCTTCCGATTCTCGCACGTAAACAAAACCGCGCGATACGATATCCGGCCCGGCGATCACTTCTCCTGTCTCTCGATTCATCGTAGTCACAACGATCAGGATACCATCCTGGGAAAGCTGACGGCGATCCCGTAGAACGATGTTGCCCACGTCACCGACCCCCAGCCCGTCTACCAACACGCGTCCTGCCGTGACTTTTCCGGCTACCGCACCTTTTTCTTGGGTAAATTCCAAAATCTGCCCGTTCTCGCCGATGAAAATATTTTCCTTCGGCATCCCAAGTTCCTGCGCCAATTTCGCATGTTTCACCAAATGACGGTACTCTCCGTGGACCGGCATGAAAAATTTAGGCCGAACAAGATTATGAATGAGTTTAATCTCTTCTTGGCTGGCATGCCCCGAAACGTGAATGCCTTCTGCACTGCCGTAAACAACGCTTGCTCCTAATCTCAGCAGATTATCGATCGTACGGGCCACTAATTTTTCGTTGCCGGGGATCGGAGTGGCCGAAATGATGACGGTATCACCGGGTACAATATTAACCTTGCGATGTTCGGACATGGACATCCGCGTCAGAGCCGACATCGGTTCTCCTTGACTGCCTGTGGTAATGATGACAATCTGTGACATGGAATAGCGACTGATCTCGTCAATATCGATCAAAGTTCCTTCTGGTGCGTTGATGTAGCCCATCTCTAACGAAATATTGACAACGTTCACCATACTGCGGCCGAGAATGGCCACCTTGCGTTTATAGCGAACCGCCGTATCAATGACCTGCTGAATGCGATGCACGTTGGAGGAAAATGTTGCCACGATAATGCGCTGCCGGGCGTTGTGAAACGCTTTATCAAATGCCGCACCCACTGTGCGTTCACTAGGCGTATGTCCTTCCCGTTCCGCGTTTGTACTATCCGCTAAAAGTAAAAGGACACCCTTGTTGCCTAAATCTGAAAAACGCCGGAAATCGGTCATTTTCCCATCTACCGGTGTGTAATCGAGTTTGAAATCCCCAGTGTGAACGATCATCCCCACCGGTGTTTTTATGGACAGACCTACAGCGTCAGGGATGCTGTGGTTCACTCGAATGAAACCCACGGAAAAACACCCTATATCAATGGTATCTCCTGCCGCTACAGGATGAAGACTGCCGCAATCCACATTATTTTCTTTCAGACGCCCGGTCAGAATTCCCAGTGTGAGCCGTGTGCCATAAACAGGAACATCAATCTGTTTCAGCACATACGGCAGCGCTCCGATATGATCCTCGTGCCCATGCGTCAGCACGATGGCCTTGATCTTATCCTTGTTTTCCAACAGATATGTGATGTCGGGAATGACGAGATCAATTCCCAGCATATCCTCTTCGGGGAACATTAAACCAGCATCGATCAGTAGAATCTCGTCATCCACTCGAATGACAGTCATGTTTTTACCGATCTCGCCTAATCCTCCCAAAGGGATAATCTGTACTTTTCCTTTTGACAAAAAAAGACACCCCCATATTTTCTTAAATTTGTATACCGTCCGATCCAACTACCATAAAGAAATAAAACACGCCCGATCACAACACGTTATTTTATATTATATATCCGTCAGCGAGAGAATGTAAAGCCTTCCTCCGCTTTTAGGACGATACCTCCATGATTCCGTATCGAATACGACTGTATTTTCCGCCCGCAAACAGTGAAAAACCCAGCCGGGCAAATTCCCCGCTGTTATGGGATTCCTTCATGACAACCCGCTGGCGCGCCACTCGACAGGCCTCTTGCAGCGCTTCTTTTTCTAAGGGACGTCCATCCGCCAGGGAACGCAACGGACGAAGACCAACGCTATCCCACAACGGCTGACGAAACATGGGATCAAAATAAACCACATCTGCAGACTTATCCGGTTGACGGTACAAAAAATCACCGTAATCCGCCGTGATGACCCGTATGCGCCGCATGGCTTCCCCCATAGGGCCCGTTTCCCTTGGGTGGGAAAGACCAAAGGAAACGATCTCCGCAATGAGGGGCCGGCTCTCCAAAGCGCGGACATTGCCTTCCGCCCCTGTGACATAACTGGCAACGATCGCGTCTGCCCCTAACCCCAACGTACAGTCGAGAACAGACATCCCCGCCCGCAGTCCGGCGGCTTCCACAAAATGATCCGGCCTTCCTTGACGCAGATTTTTTACCCGCACATGAGCCATACTGGGATGAAAAAAGAATTCTCCTTCGGGCATCGCTAAAAATAATTCGCCGTGTCGAACAATCAAAATATAGGCTACATGATATTTGCGCCGCAAAGAAGTTAGGGAATCCCGCCCCCGTTCCACATAACAGGCCGAAAGACGCCGCGCCATATCCTCGGCCAAGAGGACGTTCGCCGATTCCATCTTCGCTCCGGTGGTGACGATAAGATTCTCCACAGTCACGTCCGCTTGAACATTTTAGCCAGTTCACTGCTGGTAAAACGAAGGATGGTGGGACGACCGTGAGGACAAGTATAAGGCCGCGCCGTCTCAGAAAGTTCGTCTAAAATAATCTGCATTTGCCGCAAGTTCAAAGCATCGCCCCTCTTGATGGCCGCCTTGCAAGCTGTCATGGCCAAACAGGAATGACGTATTTCAGCGGCGGTAACATCATGCATTTCCAAGAGGCACCCCAAAATCTTCCGCAGGATATCCTCCACCTCACCGACGGGAATATCTGCCGGAACCGCCTTAAGGCGAAATTCCTCTGATCCGCACCCTTCCAGATCAAATCCCAAATGGAAAAATAGCGATTGATACCGCTCTAAAAGTTCCGCTTCCGCCGCACTAAAGGAAAGAACCAAGTGCACTAAAAGCTGCTGCGAAGGAATCGCTTCCGTCATAGCCGCGAAACGATCATAGAGAATGCGTTCGTGAGCCGCATGCTGATCCACCAAATAAAGAGTATCTTCATCCTTGGCCACAATATAGCAAAGAGCCACCTGTCCGATAGGTGTCATGGAAATCCGGCGAGATGAATCCTCAAAAGGCACCGCAGCCGATTCCGCTACCCCGTTGGCCGGCAGCTCCGGCAAATCGTAACGGAGGGGAGCCTCCGCTTTTTTCTCGCTAGCCAACGCAGCCTGCACCGACCGAAACTGCTCCATATCCGTTTTTGTTCCTACAGACGCCAACGCAGGCTCCGCCCCATAATTTTTTGATATGTGTACCGTTCCATCCAGCACACCGCTTCCCGAACTTCCCTTCAATGGCGTAGCCAAAGCCAGAGGCACCGACACGATATGACGCTCCAGATGGGGAACGACGGCCGCCACCTCTTCCAGCGATTGATCCGCGGGACGAATCGCGTCCCGTACTGCCTTATAAACTGCCCGAAAGATCCGCCCTTCATCCTCAAATTTAATTTCTGTTTTTCGCGGATGCACATTAACATCCATGGAACGCTGGGGTGCTTTGAGTAAGAGTACCGCCAACGGATACCCGGCCTTGGGCAGAAGGGAATGATAAGCATTGTCGAGTGCCCGCGCCATCGCCTTATTTTCTATCTGCCGCCCGTTGACAATAAACGTCTGCCAAGCGCGACTACTGCGAAGCATGGAGGGTTTTGTCAAATATCCCTGAATTTCGAGATCGTCCTCACAGAAGGTGACAGAAAGCAACGATTCGGCCACTTGCCCGCCGTAAACGC
>CAJPQU010000087.1 GCA_905372875.1 uncultured Schwartzia sp.
CTCCAAAGCTTTATCGCCGAGAACTCCCGCCGTACTTTCCGGCAGCGGCCGCGTCATAACCTCCGTCAGCTTGGCTGCTAATATGCCTTGCAGTCCAGCCGCTACGGCCAACACCGCAATCCCTGCCCCGGCCCGAAGGATAGCCTCACCGCAAAGAGCCGCCGCACCGGTCATGCCCCGCGATCCGGCCACAGCCAAAATGCGGCCGCAGGATCCCTTATGCGCATCCAACGGGCGCGGCAAAAGCATCGCCCGCGCCCGATTTCGATCCAAATATTCTTGGCGAATGGTCTCGTCCGAAAGCAGCGTCGGCGGCAGACTGATGTCATCTACCACCAGCCGGCCCGCACAGGCCGCACCGGGGCAAAAGAAATGTCCTGTCTTGGGAAGTCCGAAGGTCACGGTCACTTGCGCCTTTATCGCCGCTTCACTGACCCGGCCGCTGTCCGCCTCAACGCCGCTGGGAACGTCAATGGCCACCACCGGCAGTCCCGAATCGTTCACCATAGAAATTAAACGGGGCAAAGGTTCCCGCAGAGCGCCTTTCATCCCTGTCCCCAAAAGACCATCCACCACGCCATCCGCCAAGCGAAGGAGCAGGCCCAATTTCTCCCAATCCCGTTCCGTTTGCAGCGTCTGAAAAGAAAGTCCCAATCTCTTGCAGATATCGTAATTGAGCGCCGCTGCCGGCGACCATTTATCGATATCACCCGCCAGCACCAGTCTTACGACCGCGCCCCGGTTGAACAAATGACGAGCCGCGACGAGCGCATCACCGCCGTTATTTCCCGGCCCGGCTAAAATGCAGACAGTCCGTCCCGCCACTTCCCCCAGCGTTTCAGTCACGACGCCCGTCACGGCTCGTCCGGCATTTTCCATGAGAATGACTTCCGAAATGCCGAATTTTTCTGCCGCCGCCGTATCAATTCGGTGCATTTCATCCGCTACAGCGATCTTCATTTTGCAATCCTCCTTCACCGGCAAAAAAGAGAGGCTGCCGCGCATGACGACAACCCCTGAACCTGCTTTTCATTATCTTGCCACCAAGGTTCCTTCGGCCATTTTATACGTGCGGGCAATCAAAATCTCTACGCGGCGATTCTGGCTGCGTCCCTCTTCCGTACTGTTCGTTGCCGCCGGTCGATACTCGCTGTAGCCGATAGCACTGAACCGAGCCGGATCAAGGGCCGGATTGGATGCCAGAAGAAACTTCATGAAGTTCAGCGCCCGAGCCGAACTCAGTTCCCAATTCGACGGATACTGCGCCGTACTGATGGGCACATTATCCGTATGCCCTGAGATGATGACCCGTTCCGGGATTGCCCCTAAAAGGCCTGCTACCACCGGTCCCACCAATTGTGATTCCGGAACTAGTTCCGCCGAGCCCGACGGAAAGAGTGCCTTCTCCTTGATCCGAATGAGAAGCCCATCCTCGGTCATGTTCGCGTGGAGATCATTCTCTAAATGGTTCTCCCGAATATATTCATCCAATGTCTGCTGCAGTTTCTCCAGTGTCTGATTTTCTACGATATAAGGGTTCGTCCCCTCTTCCATGGGACCGCTGCCCGTCCCCGAAGCCGTTGACCCGGCAAGTCCCGCTCCGGTGAGCAAAGAAACACCGCTGCTGCCCATGCTGAACGCCTTATGAAAAGCCTGTGCCATTTCCACCACTTTTCCCTGATCCGTTTGCGACATGCAAAAAAGACAGAGAAACAGGGCCAAGAGCAGCGTCATCAAATCCGAATAGGGTAAGAGCCAAGCCTCGCCCGCTTCTTCTTCATGAGGGGGGCCGTGCTTTTTCTTTGCCATAGATTTATCCCTCCGACTTAATGGCAGCCCGTTCGGACTGTGGAATGAATACCATCAATTTAGCTTCAATGGCCGTAGGTGAATCGCCGGCCTGTAAGGACAGAATACCTTCAATGATCATGCGTTTCTGACCGATCTCCATCTCGGAAAAAACCTTCAGCTTATTGGCAAAAGGAAGCCAGAGCACGTAACCCGTATAAATACCCAAGATCGTGGCGACGAAGGCCGATGCGATGGCGTGGCCCAATTTGTCAATATCATTCATGTTGCCGAGGGCGGCAATAAGTCCGACAACCGCGCCCAAAACGCCCAGCGTCGGCGCGTAAGTTCCGGCCTGCGTAAACATGGAGCGCCCCTCCATGTGCCGCGACTGCATGATAGACAGCTCCGCATCCAATACGTCGCTGACGAATTCCGGATCCATACCGTCAATGACCATGCTCAATCCCGTTTTAAAGAAAGGATCCTGAATCTCCTGCACCTTGCTTTCCAAAGCTAAAATTCCTTCCCGCCGGGCGATCTGAGACAGCTCGATGAAAAGTTTAACCAGCTCGTTGCGCTTCTGAAGGGCCGGACGATGCAGCGTTTTCTTCAACAAAGTCGGAAAATTTTTCATATTTTCCATGGGAAATCCCGTAAACAAACAGGAAAACGTACCGCAGATAATGATCAAAAAGGCGGCTGGGTTATTCATGGCCGAGATCGGCGCCCCCTTGAGGATCATGCCGACGAAGACCGAGACTATCCCCATAGCCAAACCGACGACGGTTGATGTTTCCAAAATAAGTCCCCCTCTTTTCCCTGATAATCCTGCCGCCCGCAAACATCCCTTCCTTAGATGTCCCCCATGCACACGCGGCAGTGCTTATGCAGCTTATATTATATCCCAATGCGAGCGCCGAATAAAGCGCCCCATAAAATCCTTCGCCCCCTCGAAAGGAATCCTTACTTTCATAAATCAGTGTTCATGTCTATTATTCCATAAAATCGGAAAAATTCCTACCCTTTTCTTAAGAAAATTTTTGAAAAATTCCCCTGTCAAGAGCAAAGGAGAAATTTTATAGGAAAAATTTCCTTATAGGAATATTTTCCAAAATTCTTCATATACTGTATTGATTATGAGAAATTGCTTAAAAATAAACGCTTTGTTACCCCTTAAAATTTTTCACCACCCGCTAAACGACCTGATTTCACTAAATAAGAACTACGAGAAACAGGGCCGCGGCCCTTCCTATCATACTTTTTTCTCAAATTTTCCCCGCCGCATACGACAGCCGCCCCTTTCTCCCTCAAAATTATTTCTTTTCCCTCTCTACCGGCATACAAAAAAACATGATATAATCTACTATACCATAATCAATAATTATTTCGGAGGGAAAACGCATGAGAAAACTGCCCGTTGAGCTGCGCCAACTGGAATATTTCCAAATGGCCGCCCGCTTGCGAAACCTGACGCGAGCCGCAGAACGCCTGCACGTCTCACAACCCAATGTAACGGTGGCCATCAAGAAATTAGAACACGAGCTGGGTATCCAGCTCTTCGACCGCAGCCAGAAACAACTCTCTTTGACCCCCGAAGGCATCGTTTTCCTAAACCGGGCGGATATCGCCCTGCAAACCATCCATGACGCCATTTTGGAATTAGAGGACTATAAACAACTCCAGAAGGGGACCATCCGAATCGGCATCCCCCCTATGATCGGCGCTTATCTCTTTCCCCGCATCTTCTCAAACTTCCAACAGCAGCACCCCCATCTTTCCATCTATCTCTATGAAGAAGGCTCCATGGCCATTCGCGAAAAATTAGAAGGAGACGATCTTGATTTCGGCATCGTCATCATTTCGGACGCCGCCCCCACACTGCAGGCTCTGCCCATGGCGACCTGCCAAACGGTCGTAGGCGTCCCGTTGAACCATCCGTTGGCCGTCAAAAAGTCGCTGACTTACGCTGATATCGGTGCGTCAAACCTCATCATGATGAAAGATGGTTCCTTCCTCCGTTCGCAGCTTTTAGATGCGTTTCGACTCGCCAGTATTACCCCCAACATCGTCTTAGAATCTAACCAGATCGAGACGCTGAAAGCGTTAATCCGAAATGGTGTGGGCATCTCGCTTTTCCTTGATTTCGTACTGGAAAACGTACCCGGCATCGTCGCTTTGCCCCTTGATCCTCCCTTGCACTACGAGTTGGGCATGGCATGGAAAAAGGACCGCTACGTTTCCAAAGCGGCCCAGGCGTTCATCGATTTCTGCCGAGATTCGCTCATCCACTGACGGGTTCGCCGTCTACCGATAGCACCCAATCCTAAAAATCTGCAATTTCCCGAGGAGGTACCTATTGCATGGCCTATATTAACGAAAATTATCTCAAGCTGCCGGGCAATTACCTGTTTGCTGAGGTCGCCCGCCGCGTTACCGCATTCAAAGACGCCCATCCCGAGGCAAAGATCATTCGCCTCGGCATCGGTGACGTGACGCTGCCGCTTCCGGCCGCTTCCGTGGCCGCCATGGAAAAAGCCGTGACCGAAATGGGACGCAAGGAGAGCTTCCGCGGCTACGGCCCGGAACAGGGCTACGATTTTCTCATCGACGCCATCATTGAACATAATTATACGAGCCGCGGACTCCGGGTGGAACAGGATGAAGTCTTCGTCAGCGACGGTTCCAAAAGTGACTGCGGCAATATTCAGGAGATCTTTGGCGTCAATAACGTAGTAGCCATCACGGATCCCGTTTATCCCGTTTACCTGGACACCAATGTCATGGCGGGACGCACTGGAAAACTCCAGGCCGACGGCCATTTTTCCGGCGTCGTTTACCTCCCTTCTCATGCCGAAAACGACTTTTCTCCGGCCCTGCCCAAGGAACGAGTAGACATGCTCTACCTCTGCTGCCCTAACAATCCCACCGGCACCACCCTGTCAAAAGCCGCCCTGCAAAAGTGGGTCGACTACGCCAAGGCCAACGACACGGTGATTCTCTTCGATGCAGCCTATGCCGCCTATATCACGGAACCGGACGTCCCCCGCTCCATTTATGAAATGGAGGGCGCCCGGGACGTAGCGATTGAATTTCGTTCCTTTTCCAAGACGGCGGGCTTCACCGGAACCCGCTGCGGCTATACCGTAGTGCCGAAAACGGTCGCCGCTCGGGCTGAGGACGGCTCTTCCCATCCTCTGAACGCTCTCTGGAATCGCCGCCACTCCACAAAATTTAACGGTACCGCTTACATCGTTCAACGCGGCGCGGCCGCCATCTACACCCCAGAGGGGCAGCGGCAGGTGAAGGAAAATATTGCCTACTATATGGAAAATGCCCGCATCATCCGAGAGGGTCTGAAGGCCGCCGGGCTGACCGTATTCGGCGGCGTCAATGCCCCCTACCTCTGGCTCAGGACCCCGAATAACATGAAGTCATGGGATTTCTTCGATAAGCTCTTGACAGAAGTTCATATCGTCGGTACACCGGGGGTAGGCTTCGGCCCCTGCGGTGAAGGCTATTTCCGCCTCACTGCCTTCGGTGACCGCGCCGCCACCGAAGAGGCCATCCAGCGCATCAAGACACAGCTTGCTCTTTGAGTCGAACGGCCGCCGCGGTAGTCGTTGTGACGTACGGCCTCACGAAAAGGCAACCATATCCTCCGCTTTTCTGCAAACGGGAAAAGGAGCGCTCCTAAAATGAGGAGCGCTCCTTTTTTGTGTCAACTTTCTGGCCGAAGGATAGGCACTTATGCCTTTCCCCCTGACAAATCGAAAACATCCCGGCCCTGAACCTTCAGGCCGCGCTAAGCGTCGTTCTTGATAATTCAGGCTTGTCCCGCCAACCGCTTATAACTGGCCAGCCGCGCTTTGGCATCCTGTTCCGTTTTATCGTAAAGCTGCTGCGCGATGTCAGGGAACGCCCGCTTAAGCGAAGAATAGCGTACCTCCCCTTGCAAAAATTCCTGAAAGTCCGCCGTGGGCTCTTTTGAATCCAAGCTGAAGGGATTTTTATCCGTTCCGACCAATTCGGGATTGTAACGGTAGGTCGCCCAATACCCGGCCGCAACGGCGCGCTTTTCTTCTTCCTGCGTCTTGCCCATGCCGATGCGAATGCCATGATTGATACAAGGGGCGTAGGCAATGATGAGCGACGGTCCATGATACGCCTCTGCTTCAGCAATGGCCTTGAGCGCCTGATTCTTATCCGAACCCATGCATATCTGGGCCACGTAAACATAGCCATAACTCATGGCCATCATACCCAGATCCTTCTTTTTCGTCTTCTTGCCGGTAGCAGCAAATTGAGCTACCGCCGCCGTGGGTGTCGCCTTGGATGACTGTCCGCCCGTATTGGAATAAACTTCGGTATCTAAGACGAGGACGTTGACGTCTTCCCCGGCGGCCAACACATGATCCAGTCCGCCGTAGCCGATATCATAGGCCCAACCGTCGCCACCGATGATCCATTGGGAGCGCTTGACAAAGAAATCTTTCTTATCGTAGATCTTTTGGAGGAGCGCGTCGCTGCCTTTTTCCGCCTCTAAAAGGGCCGCCAGCTTATCAGCCCGCGCCCGGGTCCCTTCTCCTTCCGACAGGTTCTCCAGCCAATCTTCCATAGCGGCCTTGAGATCGGCACTCACCGTTCCCTTTGCCAGAACCCCTTTCACGTCGTCGGCCAGCGTCTCCCGTACCGCCTTAACTCCTAAGAACATCCCTAAGCCGTACTCCGCGTTATCCTCGAAAAGGGAGTTGGCCCAAGCCGGGCCGTACCCTAAATGATTTTTCGTGTAGGGCATCGCCGGGGCCGAAGCGCCCCAGATAGAGGAGCATCCCGTAGCGTTGGCGATCATCATACGGTCGCCGAAAAGTTGAGTGATCAACTTGACGTAAGGCGTTTCGCCGCAGCCTGCGCAGGCGCCGGAAAATTCAAAAAGCGGCTGCTCGAACTGGCTGCCCTTCACCGTCTTTTTATTCATGGGGTTGGACTTCGGCGCCACCGTGTTGATACCAAAATCAAAGATCGGCTGCTTATCGATCTGAGTCGCCAGCGGCTTCATGATGAGGGCCTTGCCTTTGGGTGCCGGGCAGATGTCAGCGCAGTTGCCGCAGCCAAGGCAGTCCTTCACCGACACCGCCATGGTAAAGCTCAACCCTTTTGCCCCCATGGCAGGCTTAAACTCCATGCCCTGGGGTGCCTTTTCGATCTCCTCGTCGGTGGTCAGCACCGGGCGAATCGCCGCGTGAGGGCAAACGAAAGCACATTGGTTACACTGGATGCAGAGATCCGCCTGCCATTCCGGCACGTCGATGGCCACGCCACGCTTCTCATAGGCCGCGCTGCCGCTGGGAAATGTACCATCCTCCATGCCGTAGGCAAAGGTGGAGACGGGCAGCTTTTCCCCTTCCTGCCGGTTCATCACATCCTGCACCTTCGTGACAAATTCCGGAGCGTTTACCGCCCGTTTGGGCTCATCCGCCGCTTCTTTCCACGCGGCAGGCACCTCGATCTCAATGAGGGCCGCCGGATCGATGCCCTTATCAATGGCACCATTGTTCATGTCGATGACCTTCTGCCCCTTATTGCCATAGGTCTCCACCACAGAATCCTTCAGGTACGCCACCGCTTTATCCAAGGGAATAATATTCGCCAACTTGAAGAAGGCTGACTGCATGATCATGTTGAAGCGCCCGCCTAAGCCCAATTCCTGGGCAATCTTCACCGCGTTGATGATGTAAAATTTAATATCGTTCTGCGCGATGTAGCGGCGCATGGCAGCAGGGAGCTGGGTCTCCAACTCCTCTTTTGACCAAGTGGTATTGAGGAGAAAGGTGCCTCCTTTTTTCAGTCCGGCTAAAAGATCATAGGAATGGACGTAGGACTCCTTGGAACAGGAAATGAAATTCGCCTTATTGATGAGATATGGCGAACGGATAATGGACTTTCCGAAGCGCAGATGGGAGATGGTAATGCCGCCCGATTTTTTGGAATCGTAGGCAAAATAGGCCTGCGCGTACATGTCCGTATTGTCGCCGATGATCTTAATGGCGCTCTTATTCGCTCCCACCGTGCCGTCGGAGCCGAAGCCCCAGAACTTACATGCGGTGGTGCCTTCCGGCGTGAGATCCACGTCGCTCTTTACCGGAGCCAGGGAAAGACCGGTCACGTCATCTTCAATGCCGATGGTAAAGCTGTTTTTCGGCTTCTCCTTCAAGAGTTCTTCGTAAACGGCGAAAATCTGATCCGGCGTGACGTCCTTGCCGCCCAATCCGTAACGGCCCCCCACGACGAGTGGCTTCCCCGCTTCCTCGTAGAAAGCGTTCCTGACATCGAGATAAAGGGGTTCCCCCAAAGCCCCCGGCTCCTTCGTGCGGTCTAAGACGGCGATCTTCTTCACCGTCTTGGGAAGCTGCCGGAAAAAATGTTTCAGCGAGAAGGGGCGATAGAGATGCACCGTCATCACGCCCACCTTTTCCCCAGCATTATTCAGATAATCCGCCACCTCGGCGGCGGCTTCGCAGACAGAACCCATGGCGATGATGACGCGATCCGCATCCTTCGCCCCGTGATAATCAAAGAGATGATGTTCCCGGCCCGTAATGGCGGAAAGCTCCTTCATGGTCTTTTCCACTAAATCGGGA
>CAJPQU010000088.1 GCA_905372875.1 uncultured Schwartzia sp.
TTGTGGGGCAGGAAGCGGCGAAGCAGGCGCTGACTATCGCGCTGGTGAATCCGGCGGCCGGCGGCCTCTTGATTTCCGGGCCAAAGGGGACGGCGAAGTCCACGTTAGTGCGGGCAGCGGCCCCTTTTACGGCGGCAGGGCGCATGGTGGAACTTCCCATCGGGGCGACGGACGATATGGTTTT
This sequence comes from uncultured Schwartzia sp., assembly GCA_905372875.1. Lineage (GTDB taxonomy): Bacteria > Bacillota > Negativicutes > Selenomonadales > Selenomonadaceae > CAJPQU01. The sequence goes on from CAJPQU010000088.1 coordinate 185, forward strand.
CGGCAGCATCGACATGGAAGCGGCGCTGGCCACCGGGGAGCGTCGGCTGCGGCCGGGACTTCTCTTTCGGGCGGCGGGCACCGTCCTTTACATGGACGAAGTGAATCTTTTGCGGCCAGATTTTTTGACGGCGGTCTTAGACAGCGCAGCCAACGGTTTCTTTGATTTACAGCGGGACGGGGTCAGCTATCGGGAAGAAGTCAGCTACACGGCGGTGGGCACCATGAACCCGGAGGAGGGGACGCTGTCTTCTTCTACTTTGGATCGTTTCGGCATGTTCGTGGCTCTCGAAAATAACGGGGACAAAACGGCGCGGGAAGAGATCGTGCGCCGGGTGATGACCTTTGAAGCGGATAGTGCGGCGTTTCGTGAACAATATGCGGCGGCGGATGCGGCACTGGCCGATCAGATCGCTTCGGCGAGGGCTATCCTGCCCAAGGTGGAGGCGTCGGAGGCCATGTTAGAGCTTACAGCCCAATACTGCGCTCGCGCTTACTGCCGGGGCAATCGGGCAGATCTCTACCTCTTGGAGGCAGCCCGCGCTGTTGCGGCTTTAGCGGGACGGCGCTATGTCATGCCCCAGGACATTGAGTCTGCGGCTATGTTTGTGCTGCCCCATCGCATGGGGCAGCCGCCTCAGAGTCAGCCACCTGAAGCCGAGGAGCCGCAGACACAGGGCGAAGAATCTTCGGAAGAGGCCGACAATACAGACGATACGGCAGAGAATGACGCTCCCGAAGAGAATGAGGGCACGCCGGAAGGAGACGAAGGTGATACGGCGGAAGAAGAGAGTACTTCCCCAGAGGAGGGGGAAGTACGGCCCGAGGAAGAACCGCCGTCGGAATCCGGCGAGGAGGAGCAGGAACCGCCGGAAGAGGCGGCGGGAAACATGGATCAGGTCTTTTCGGCCTTGGAGAGTCTGCTCGCGCCCCGTTTGGCTATCGAACATCCGCCCCAATGGGAACACGAGAAGCGCGAGGGCAGCGGGAAACGCAGCCTAACCCGCACGGACAGCCGCATGGGACGCTATGTCCGCGCCGAGATGCCCCGCGCCCAGCGGGGGCTGGATTTGGCTTTTGACGCGACGCTTCGGGCAGCGGCGCCTTATCAAAGGAGCCGTCAAGGCGCCCAGGCGGTCATCATTCGTCCCGAGGACTACCGTTCCCGGGTGCGGGAGAAGCACATCGGGGCGAATATTATTTTCTTAGTGGACGCCAGCGGCTCCATGGGAGCCCAGGAGCGCATGAAGACGGTGAAGGGTGTCATTTTGTCCCTGTTGAAGGAAGCCTATCAGAAGCGGGATCGGGTGGGCATGATCGCCTTCCGCCGGGATCGGGCGGAGGTGCTTCTCCCCGTGACCCGGAGCGTAGACTTGGCGGAAAAGATGCTGCGGGAACTGCCCACCGGGGGAAAGACGCCGCTGGCGGAGGGGCTGGAAAGTGCCCTCTCCATGATATACGGTCTATCGCAGCGGGATAAAGGACAGCAGACGGCGGTAGTTCTCATCACCGATGGCCGGGCCAACGCGACCTACGCCGGGGATGATCCCGTGGCTCGGGCCTTGGAGGCGGCGGAAAAATTCAGCCGGACGAAAGTGATGTCGGTGGTGCTGGATACGGAAAACGATTTTTTGAAGTTAGGCATCGCCCGAGAGATCGCGAAGAAGATGGGAGCGGGCTATTATACCTTAAAGCGGCTGTCATCGGAGCGGGTACTGCGCATCGTAGAGGCTTTACGGGCCTGAGGGAGGAATCGGGACAAGATGAAGAAAATTGCGTTTTACGGCAAGGGCGGCATCGGAAAATCCACCACGGCGTCCAACGTGTCGGCGGCCTTTAGCCAAATGGGGAAAAAGGTCTGTCAGATCGGCTGCGATCCGAAGAATGATTCCACGCGGCTTCTGTTAGGGCATATCTGCCGTCATACGGTATTAGATTTAGAAAGGGAGCGCAAGGGCGGCGACATTGAGGCCGACGAGATCGTCAACATCGGCTACAACGGCATCCGCTGTATTGAGGCCGGAGGCCCCGAGCCGGGGGTGGGCTGCGCCGGGCGCGGCATCATTGTGGCGCTGGAGAAGGTACGCCAGCTTGAAGCGTTAGGCGATACGGATTTGGTGCTATACGACGTCTTGGGAGATGTGGTCTGCGGCGGGTTTGCCGTGCCGATCCGGGAAGGGTATGCCGAGGAAATCTACATCGTATCCTCCGGAGAACTGATGTCCCTCTACGCGGCGAATAACATCGCCAAGGGCATTCGTAAATTCGCGTCCCGGGGCCGGGTGAAGTTAGGGGGCATCATCGGCAACAGCCGCAAGGTGGCACACGAGGAAGAACTGCTTCGGGCTTTTGCGGAAAAGTTAGGAACACAGCTTATTGTCTTCATTCCTCGGGAAGCTGTGGTACACGACGCGGAGATTCATCGGCAGACTGTGCTGGAATACGCACCCCAGTCGCCCCAAGCAGAGGTGTATCGCCGGTTGGCCTCGGCCATTGACGAGAATACGCAGTTGGTGATCCCGCAGCCCATGGCGTTTGAAGCGTTGGAAGAAATGGTGGAACGCTATGGGAATTGAAGCGAAGCGGGTCATGAAGCGCCGCAATGCATGCAGCTGCAGTATGCCGGGCGTATGGCGGGCCGTTTCTTATGTGGAAGGCGCGGTGGTGATCTTTCACAGCCCCCGCGCTTGTGCGCATGTGGCCCGGCGCATGGATATTAATTCTTACTACCGCAATCTGACGACAGCGCTGGGTGAGTGTCAGCTCCAGACGACGCCGCTCCTTTCCACAGATCTGGAAGAGGATGAAGCTGTATTCGGCGGGGAGAACCGCCTGCGTCGCACCATCCGTTATGCGGTGGAAACATATCATCCCCGGGCGATCTTCATCGCCAATTCCTGCGTGTCGGGCGTCATCGGCGACGATACGGAGGCAGTGGCGGCGGAGATGGGCATTCCCGTGATGGCGGTCACGGCGCACGGTTTTTTGGACGGCGAATATTTCAAGGGCTACATTGATGCGGCCCGGCTTCTTGCCGACCGCTTCATGAAGTCCCAGCCGAAGGAGCCGGGGACGGTGATGTTAGTGGGAGACTGCGGCGGCATTTACGGCGAATATGTGCAGACGCTTTCCAAACTGCTGACGCATTTTTCCCTTCGGATCACGGCACACTTTCCTTCCTTCCTCTCGCTGGATGCGCTGGAAAAGGCGTCTTCCGCATCGCTGATTATCGTTTTGGGACGCCGCGCTGAGGATTCTCGGCAGAAAATGCTCATCGAATTGGCGGCAGAAATCGGGCGGCGCTTTGACATGCCGGTGTTAGGCGACATTTACCCCATCGGCTTTCAAAAGACGTTGGCTTGGCTGCGGCGCTTGGGCGAGGTCACTGGCGACACAGCAGCTGCGGATCGGGCTGTCGCCGCCGAGGAAGCGGCCTTTGAAGCGGCCATTGCTGCGGGGCGTAAAAGCTTGGCGGGGACAAAAACTGTCTTCTGCGCCGGGCGGATGGCGCAGTATTTTCAGCCGGACGAGTTGTTTTTTCTTCTTGACCAATTAGGGGTGGAGCTTTTGGGAGTGCAGCTCTTCGATTGCTACAGCGACGAGGAACGGGAGAAAATTCTCCGCGAGGTGCGTCGGTGCACGTCCGCACCTCTCTTGGCGGAGGAGGATTTTGAACGGGCGGTGGGGATGGCGGACTATGTGTTGACGACCCATGAACTCCTGCGGCCCGACGTGCGGCAGGTCTATCTGCCCTTTCTCTCCGGCGCGGGTTGGAAGAGCGAGGGAGATATTCTGCGGGCGATGGAGCGGATTCAGCATCGCCAGTTGAGCCGGGGAGGTTTGATCTATGCGTAAAACGGATCATTTCAGCGATGTCTGCTGGCATGCTGATACCTGTGCCTTGGCGGGGGCGGCGGCGTTCTTCGCCGGGATTCCAGACGCGGCTATCGTGGTGAACGGTCCCATGTGGTGTTATTTTTACGCTATGCGCCACTTGGAAGACAGTCAGCCGCTCCTTTCTCGGCGGATGGTCTGCACGCAGCTGGACAACGAGGCCATTGTTTTCGGCACGGAAGAGTATCTGCGGGACACATTGGCCCCTTATGTAGAAAAGCCTCCGGCGCTCCTCTGCATTGAGAGCAATTGCTCCGCTAGCCTCATCGGCGATGATATGGCAGGGATCGCCCGGGAGATGGGGATTGGCTGCCCAGTGGTGGTCTTTGACAGCGGTGGGCTTACCGGCGGGTTTGCCGAAGGCTATGCCAAAGCGGCGGCGGCCGTACTTGATGTGCTGTCGCCGCCTCCCATGCCGGATACTTCGTGGCGGCGGGTGAATCTTTTGGGGCTGACGCCGGGGTACTGCAACGGGATGAACGACCAGCGGGAGTTGGAACGCCTCCTGAACTTGGCCGGTTATGAGGTAAACGCCTGTCCCGGCGGCGGCACGGAAGCGGCGGGGCTGTCGCGGCTCACCCAGGCGGCGCTTAACATCGTGGTACATGAAGAATTAGGCCGCCCGCTGGCGGAACGCATGGAAAAGGACTATCAGATCCCCTTTATCGCGCCGCGGCTTCCCTACGGGGTGGCCGGGACCCGCGCGTGGCTGGAAGCCGTGGGGACGGCGCTGCCCGGGAAAAAGTTAGACGTGGCCCTTTCGGTCTGCGATAAGGAGCGGGATCGGCTCTTTCTCTTCCTCAACGAGTTCAAGATGGTTTGGGGCGAGCTGTGGTTTGAGGAAGCGGTGGTGGCCGCGCCGCCTTCTACCGCCTTTGGATTGGCGGCGGCTCTGCGGGGGGAGTGGGCCGATATGGGGCGCCTGACGGTGATCGTCCAGCAGCCGCGTTTTGGTGCCATCGCGCCGGACATGGGGGATTTGGTGGACGCAGTCTGTCCCGCCGAGGCCGCCGGCCAGGTGGAAGCGGTCTTGGGGCGTCTTTCCTCCGGTCTCCTTTTGGGAAGCAGCAGTGAGAACCAGCTCCTGCGGCGAGCGGGACGCAAAGAGGTGCAGTTTTTTCCCGTCGCGAACCCGGTGGAGGAGCATATCCGCTTGACGGAACTTCCCTTCATGGGGCTGCGGGGGGCGGGCTATGTGCAGGAATGTTTGTGGAATGACGCGGTTTTGCAGATGATCCGCGACGGCCGAAAGGAGAGACTATGATCACTTTGAAAAAACTGTCACTGCCGGCCTTTACCGTCTTGATGGCGGCGGCATTTTTAGCGGTATCCCTCTTATCCCTGTCTTGGGGGCAGATCGATATTCCCTTTCGCAATGTCGTGGCGCTTCTCTGCCAGACAGTGGGACTGCCCTTTTTCTCCGATGTCGTGGTGACGCCGGAGCAGCAGGCAGTGCTGTGGCACATCCGACTGCCCCGCACCTTAGTGGGACTTATGGTAGGGGCGGGATTAGGGGCGTCCGGCACAGTCATGCAGGGCATCTTCAGCAACCCTTTGGCCGATCCCGGCATCATCGGCGTGTCGAGCGGCGCGGCAGTAGGAGCGGTGGTGGCCATCGCCTTCGGTTTTTCCGAGACGACGATGTTTGCCATGCCGATTTTTGCCCTTGTCGGATCCCTTTTGGCGGTGACGCTGACGGTATTTTTGGCTATGCGCCACGGCAAGATCCCTGTCATGACCCTGCTCTTGGCCGGAGTCGTGGTGGGGATGCTCTTGGGGGCCATTACCGCCGGGCTCCTTACCGTCATCAATGAACAGAAATTGCAGGAATATCTTTTCTGGACCATCGGCGGCCTTGATTATCGCCGCTGGGAACATGTCTTTATGGGGGTAGGCCCCATTTGCCTGGGTATTTTAGTCATGCTGCTCATGGCGCGTCATCTCAATATTTTAGTTTTAGGCGAAGTGGAGGCCCGAGCGGTGGGGATGCCCGTGGCCCGCTACCGGCTGGGGCTTTTGACGTTAGCTTCGCTGGTGACGGCGACGGGGGTCTGCATCAGCGGGAATATCGGCTTTGTTGGCCTCGTGGTGCCGCACATGATGCGCCTCGTGGTGGGGCCGGATCATCGGCGTCTCCTTCCTGCGGCAGTGTTGGCAGGGGGAATCTTCCTTGTTCTCTGCGATACCATCGGCCGGGTCATCGTTCCCCCCATGGAGGTGCGGGTCGGCATCATGACGGCCCTTTTGGGCACGCCGTATTTCCTCTACCTCCTGCGGCACAAAGCCCACGATCTCTCACGGTGACGCCATGAGGGAAGCGGAACATTTAGCGATTGAGACCATCGAACTCACCAAAGTGTATGACTGTCATACGGTTATTAAGCCCTTGAATCTGAAAGTCCCCTGCGGCGGCGTTTTTGGCCTTTTAGGGCCGAATGGCGCGGGAAAGACCACCCTGATGAAGGTGATGGCCGGATTGGGCAAGCCGTCCTCGGGGAAGCTGTTTCTCTTCGGTGAAGACGCCACGGGGGATCGGTCTCCCGCCCTGAAGAGGCGCGTGGGGCTTATTCCCCAAGAAAATAATTTAGATCGGGAGTTTACCGTGGAGGAGACCTTAAAGGTTTACGGAATGCTCTTCGGTGTGGAAAATTTAGCGGCGCGGGTGGAGGAGACCATCCTGCGGTTTCAGCTTCAGGATATGCGGAAAAAGACGGTGCGCTCCCTTTCCGGCGGGATGATGCGGCGCGTCCTCATCGCCCGCAGCCTCATGCCGGATCCGGAACTCATTCTCTTGGACGAGCCGACAGTGGGCCTCGATCCCGATGTGCGGGCGGTGATCTGGGACATCATTGATGATCTGCGCACGGCGGGCAAGACCCTCATCTTCACTACCCACTACATGGAGGAAGCAGAGCGGCTCTGCGACGCCATCGCCATCTTTCGCGCCGGGGAGATTGTGCTTTCCGATACGAAGGAAAACCTCCAGCGGCGCATTGGCTGCGACGCGCAGGATTTAGAGAATCTCTTCATCCGGCTGGCCCGGGGAGAGGGGGTGTGACATGGGCTGGTACGCAGTTTTTTATCGGGAATGGCTGACCATGTATAAGAAGATCGGACGCCTGGGTCATGTGTTTTCCAGCATCATCGCCCCCTTCATTTACCTTTTCGCCTTCGGTTTCGGTCTCGGCGGGCGCGTGGATGTCCCCGGGGGCTATCTCCCTTTTTTGGCCGGGGGCATCGTCGCCATCACCATCATGCTCAACGCTTTTCAGCAGACGGCCAACTCCATCAGCGTGGGGAAGATGTATTATCATGTGTTTCAGAGCGTGGTCCTGTCCCCTGTTCGGCCCTTCGAGGTCATGTTAGGGATCGTGATGGCAGGGGTAGTGCGAGGGCTGTTCTTCGGCGGCCTCATCTTTCTCATGGCGTGGCTGGTTTTCGATGCGGGGCATCTGACGTTCTCCATTCTCATCGGCGGGGTGTTGGGGTCGTTTTGCTTCGGCGCCTTGGGGTGCATCGTAGGCCTCTTAGTGAAAATGCCTGACGATGTAGCCTTCGTAAATAATTTTTTCATCATGCCCATGACGTTTTTCGGCGGGTCTTTCTTTCCCGTGGAGAATCTGCCCCAATCCATCCAGTACGTCGTCATGCTCTTTCCCGTGGGAGCGCTTAACCGCCTTATGCGAAGTCCTGTTTTTACGCCGGATCTCTTTTGGGAGGCCTCTCTCCTCCTGACACTGGGGCTTGTATTCTTAGCGATTGCCGTGGCCGTTTATCGGCGCTATAATGAGTAAGCAAAACGCGCTTTGGCGAGTTTCGGCTATATGACGGGAGCAGCGCGTATCGGGGAGGGGACACTTCATGCTCGAATTGGTCAACCTTTCGAATATTCCCCATGAGGTGGAAACCCTTTTAGGGGGCGAAAAGGCGGCATTGGAGGATTTCTTAGCCCGTCACCATCTGGACGGGCTGGAACTTTTTCTTTACGGGCCGCGGGATGAGAGCTTTTTTCCCGCAGCACTCGTTCATGGCGTTCATCTTCGTTTCTGGCCGGCGTGGGTCAGCTTCTGGCGGCAGGACGCGGCGAAAATGGCACGGGATTACGGCGATGACGCGGCTGTAAGGAAAACCTTCGGGTCCCTTCGCGTGGAGGACTGGGTAGAAGTGTGGCGGGCGAATATCC
>CAJPQU010000089.1 GCA_905372875.1 uncultured Schwartzia sp.
GTATTGATGGCGGCCACCGGGATTTTCTCACGCTGAAAATACTGCATCCAGCGGCGTGTGATCACTTCATCAGCCAAATCTACCTTATTCAAAACGATGACCCGAGGCTTATCTCCCAAGACATCCCTCAGCAAAGGATTTGCACTGCTGGCAGGCAGGCGCGCATCCAAAAGCTCGAGCACCACGTCAACCACCTTCAGATGTTCCTTGATCAGCCGACGGGTCTTCTGCATGTGACCGGGAAACCACTGAACCGATACGGGCACCTCCCTGTCGCTCTGTTCCATCGTTTTTAACTGCCTCCCGTCCCCGACATAAATCAGGAATATCAATAAATTTCTCTCCAGCTTGATTTTTATTCGCTATCGATGTATCTTTTCCCTTCTTTCAGGTAACAAAACGAAGATAACGCCCACTGCAGATACACACACTATACTTTGCGCTTTCCTTCATTTTCCACTAACTGCAGACATCCCCGAATCATATACTCGATACGTGGCAAAACATATATTTTTTTGCCGGAAAAATATGCTATAATGGTTCAACAATAAACATGATCTTTTGTAAAAAGGAACGGTGTCATTGGTGGAGGGTATAGAATTCGGATTATTGGCTCTTTTAGCCCTATGTTGTATCGGCGTGGATGGTTTTTGTGTCCTTTTTGAAACGGCCATCAAAGGAAGCCGCAAAAGTCGCCTGGAACGATTGGCGGACGATGGAGAGAACCGAGCCGTACAGGCATTATCCATCATAGAAGAACCGGAAAATCTTCTCTCCATGGTGCAAATTGGCATTACCACCGCCAGTATCCTATTGGGCATGACCATCGGCGCTTGGATCGCCCCCATGGCGGAAACGTATATTGTTTTTATGCCCCACGCTTACTGGCTGACGCTTCTCGCTTCTATCATGATCGTCGCTTATGGGAATCTTCTCTTCGGAGAATTCATCCCCAAAAAGGTGGCACTGCAGAACCCTGAACGCATCCTCATCCGTTACATCAGCATACTGCGTTTCTTAGAAAAAGTCTCCCGGCCGCTGGTGGCATTCCTCTCCGCTTCCGCCAATACTGCTTTGCTCCTATGGGGACTGAATCCCCACGTAGAAGACACCGTCACCGAAGACGAAGTAAAGGACCTGATTGAACAGGGAACGGAAGAAGGCACCTTTGAAAAAACAGAACAAAACATGGTCGATCGGGTGTTTCGTATGAGTGATCAGACGGCTTACGCTCTTATGACCCCCCGCACCCAAATGCGGTGGCTTGATTTAGAGGACAGCGTATCCTACAATTTGCAACTCATTAAAAAATATCCCGATACCGTATTCCCCGTGGGGCGCAATAACCTGGATGACTTTTGCGGTGTTCTCTATGTAAAAGATCTTTTGAATGCGGCGATCTCTCAAAAGACGCTGGACATCCAGCAATATATCAAAAAAGCACTTGTCATCCCTCGTTCACTGGAAACTTTTCGCGTCTTGGAACGCTTTCAGGAAAGCGGCATCCACGAAGCTGTTGTCTTGGACGAATACGGTGGCGTATTGGGTTTTTTAACCCTCTCGGACATCATGTCCGAAATCATTGATGATCCGTCGCCCCACACCGAACCGGACGTCGCTCAAATCACTCCTCACGACGAAACTTCGTGGCACATTGACGGTCTGTGCGATATCGACGATTTCAAAGAAAAATTTGACCTGGACGAGCTCCCTAATGAAGTAAAGGATCATTACCAGACCTTAGGCGGCTTTTTAACTTCTTATTTGGGATATCTTCCAAAATCAGGTGAGGAATGTCAATGGGAAAATTTTACCTTCAAAATCCTCCGCATGGATCGGGCCAGAATCGATAAAGTATTAGTGACCAGAGTCTCGGAAGCACCCGCTTCTCCCCCATCTCCTCTTTCCTCCTAAAATAAAAACTCTGCGTTTATTGACGTAGAGTTTTTTATTTTTGCCATCGACAGAGAAGGCGCTCCATGACGTCCAAGAAGCCAAACAGGAAAAGGCCCATGAGGCTCAGCACCACCATGCCGGAATACATTTCTAAATAATTGACGCGCAGCCAGGCATCCATGATGAAATATCCCATCCCGTATTGGGTGCCAAAAGTTTCCGTAAAAAACAGCACGGAAATCGCCGTAGCCATGGCCACGCGCATAGCGGTAAGAAATTTTGGCAGCGAGGCGGGCCATAAAATTTCACGAAATACGAAAGCGAAAGGGGCTCCTAACGAGTATAGGGGATAAAACGTTTCCGACGGAATCCCCCGTACTGCATCCCGCAAGGTTACAATGATCTGAAAGAGAAGGATCAGAAAAATCAGCAGTATCTTGGCTGTCTCTCCCACGCCAAAGGCCAGCATGACGATGGGTAAAAGCGCGATCTTCGGTACGGGATAAGCGAAGTAGACGAGAGGTGATAAGAATCGATTTACCCGCGCCGAGTAGCCCATGGCGATGCCAAGCGGAAACCCCACCAAGACGGATAGAAACAGGCCACAGCCAATTCGCCATAGACTCCATTCGGCATGAATGGCAATAAGAGGAAAAAAGACCTCGCCTAAATTTCGTCCCACTTGCACCGGCGAGGGGAAGACAGGCAGAGATAGATAAAGCGAAACACCCTGCCATATGGCCAAAAGAAATAAAAAATCAACAAGAATCGCCAAACTATATGTTCGATATATTTTTTTCATGCCGAATTCCTCGCGGATAAAAGGGCTTGACGCAATTCATTTTCCACAGTTAAAAACAACGGCTGTCGTCGCATATCGGGCCGGGCAAAGAGAGGATTATCGATGATTTTCACGACAGAAGCCGGACGCGGAGATAAAACGGTGATTCGCCGTCCCAATAGCACCGCTTCCTCCGGCTGATGCGTCACTAAGAGCGTAGTAACGCCGTAGACGCGCCATAACTCTAAAAACACGTCCTGCATTTCCTCCCGTGTGATGGCGTCCAGCGCCGAGAACGGTTCATCCATCAGCAAAAGATCGGGGCGAAGATAAAAAACGCGTGCCAGCCCCACCCGTTGCTGCTGCCCGCCAGACAATTCTCCCGGGTAGCGGTCGAGAAGTTTTTCCAGCCCCAAACGTGAAATAAGTTCTTGCCACACGAAACGATCCTTTGTGTCGTTCCCCCGCTTGATTCGCCAACCTAAGAGGATATTATCCCTCACCCGCCGCCAAGGCAAGAGTCCGTAATTTTGCGGCATAAAACCAATGACATGCTTGGCCGGATCCAGTGGTTCCCCGCGAAAAAAGACACTCCCCTGCACATTCGTCAAGATGCCAGCGGCAATCTTCAGCAGCGTAGACTTGCCACACCCGGAAGGCCCGATCAGAGCACAGGTTTCCCCTTCCGGCACCTGAATGTCAATATTCGAAAGAACCGGCAGCGTTCCCGTCTTCGTCTGATAGGCCGCATTTATATGCTCCAAAGAGATCACGGCAGGCACCCCTCCGCCACGATATCCCGATATGTATACGTAGCCTCAACTAAATGTTTCTCTTTCAACCAAGCCATGCAGGCAACCACATCCCGCTCCTCCGGGAGCTGTGCTTCATGATAGTCAGGTAACGTCAAAGATTCTTTTGCTGCGGGTGGAAAACCGCTTTTCTCCACAGCTAAGTCGATGTATTTGGAACGCGGTGTCTCCTTGAGATACCGTACCGCCTCATTGTAAGCTTGATATACGGCCCGCAGACTCTCTCGTTTAGTGGCTACAGCCTTTTGGGTAAAGAGCATGATCCCCGGACGGATATTTAAATCATTCGGCCCCACCAGATAACGGCAGCCGTTATGTACCGCTACACTGGCCAGCGGTTCCGGCAAGGTCGCCGCTGTCAACTTCCCCTGCTGCAAAAGTTCCAGACGAGTAGGAATCTGGGGAATCACAATCTTTTTGATGCTGTTTTCCCCCATGTGGTTCGCAGATAAAATCTGATCCGTCACATACTCAATGATGGTATTCTTTGAGACGGCCACTTCTTTCCCCGCTAACGCGGCAACGTCTACCGCTGCCTCTCCCGGCCCAGCCAATAGGCAATAGGTACCATCCGTTGCCGAGGTGACCTTGACATCAAAACCGCCGGATTTAGCAAAAATGGCTGCCAAAAGATCGGATACGGCTCCGTCAAGGTTTCCGCTTTGCAAGGCAGCGTCTCGATCTATAGCGCTCTTAAAAGGAACCAGGCGGACTTTTGCCCCCCTATCCCGAAAAAAGCCCTTTTCTTGTGCGATGATAAAAGGCAGCGAATCAGTGTCTGGCATGAGCCCGATGACGATCTCCTCTGACTCTTTGGAGACAGGCAGGCCAGCGGCAGGCTGAGAATCAGTTCCGCACCCCGCCGCAAGAATCCCTGCCCACAGCATTAATAACACGCCCCACAACGATTTACGCAATCTTTACATCTCCTCACCAGTGTTCTTTGATCCATGCCGCACCTGCAGCCAAATAGGAAATAATTTTTTGAATGGTCTCTTGGTTTCCGGCGTAAGTGCTTTCCGCCGTTTCGTGCATCTCTCGGGCCTGTTCTTTCATGTGCTCTAAATCCTGCATCCGCTCGTTCAATACCGCGATCATTTCTCCGGCCTGCTCGATGGATTTTTGAATTTCCTGTGCACCGCGCTGCGCCTGATCTCGGATGTCCTCATTGGCCTGTTGCGCCTGTCGACGTTCCTCTTCCTTGCCGGTCACTTGATCCCAGATCTGACGAACCCTCGACGCACCTTTCCTTTCCTCGTCAAGCTGCTTGCTGCGTCCTTGTGCCTGAGCAGCTGACCTCTCCATTTCCCGTTTTTGCTCTTCTAAAGCTTCACGCTCTTCTTCCAGCTGCTGCTGTTGTCTGCGAATGTCCTCTTCCTGCTGCCCTAAAGCCTCAGTTTGGCGTTCATACGCCTGTTCTTGCTGTATGCGTTTGGTTTCTGCCAGTTGTCTTTCATGATAATATCCGGCCAGCCCCAAGCCACTGGCTAATGACACTAAAAATAGCCCAAGCGAGACAATGGCGAAACGGACTCCATGCTTCATGCCCTTTCTCTCCGCTGCGTTATATAAGAGTGTTCCCTTTCCATCGTTTCACAAAGACGGCGCAAAGACCAAAATCGATTCAATGGTGTCACCACAGCTTTATAGTGCACTCGGGGGATACCCGCATCACGAAAGGCTTCCAACACCTGATCCAGACGTCGGTTTTGTACCTGATAAAAAATCATAACCTCATGGGGGAAAAGAAATTCTTCCACCTGTCCCGAATTTTTTTGAAATCCTGTCAAACCTAAAAGATAGCCGATTTTTTCCGCTGCTGCCTCATCGGGCAAAACATGGCTTTTTATCCCTAATGTCTGCAAAAGTACTTGCATAGTCTCTAATCGTTCCCCCTTTGGAAAACGATACAGCAAAACTTTTTCTTCGCGCTTTCTCACCACTGACACCTCCCCATTAAACAAACATAAATAAACAATTCACTTACATACCGTTCTCGCATGATATACCTAAGCGTCGAACACTCTTTGCTTACTTTGGGAGAGAACTCACTTCATTGCTTTTTCTTTTCTTCCCTCGTGCTCATTGCGCATTGGTAACATCACACAATAAAATTATAGCACAAAACCGGCAGCGGCCTGTTATTTCCCCAAAAGCAGAGAGAATTCTGTCTGCCGGGGAAATAAACCACCCGCGCTGCCGGCCTTATTTTCTCACTTATAGTCACCAAGAGCCGTTTTTCATTTTGCCAAAATCGTTGGCATAAGATCCCGCAAGCGTTTCGTACGGCGGAGAGTTTGGCGGCGAACTTCCTCCGGATCCACTGTAATCCTGGCGACACCGGTTTCCATAGCTGCTTTGGCCACTGCAGCCGCCACTGCTGGGGCGACATTGGGATCGAAAGCGCCGGGAATCACGTAATCTTCGCGCAGCTCACTTTCAGGAATGAGTTCAGCAATCGCGTGAGTCGCTGCTATCTTCATCTCCTCATTGATCTTACGAGCGCGCACGTCAATCGCCCCACGGAAAAGCCCTGGGAAAACCAGTACGTTGTTGACCTGATTAGGCGCATCCGATCGTCCCGTCCCCACAACTCGGGCACCCGCCTCCTTGCCTGCAGCATAACTCGTCTCAGGATTTGGATTCGCCATAGCCAAAACGATGGCGTCAGGATTCATGCCCTTAATAATCTCAGGTGTAAAGAGATTGGCCTTGGAAACACCTAAGAGGACATCCGCTCCCTTCGCTACTTCCGCCAAGGAGCCCTTTTCCTTCTTCCGATTCGTTTCCTTCAAAAGTTCCGCCTGCACCCGATTGACCCGGGTCATATCCATCCCTTCGTACATAGCGCCGGTCGAATTCAGCATAATGATATTCTTAGCCCCTAAGTCAAGAAGTAGCCGAACGATCGCTGTCCCTGCAGCGCCCGCACCGTTGGCGATAATGCGTACCTGGCCAATATCTTTTTTTACCAGCCGCAGCCCCCCTAAAAGAGCGGCCGCACAGGCGATGGCCGTGCCGTGCTGATCGTCATGAAACACCGGAATATCCATTCTTTCAATGAGGGCATCTTCAATATCGTAGCATTTCGGCGATTCAATATCCTCCAAATTGATGCCAGCAAAATTCGGTTGTAAATAACGCACCGTTTCGATGAATTTATCCTTGTCGGAAGTATCCAGGCAAATAGGAACTGCGTCCACTGCGCCAAACACTTTGTAGAGAACGGCTTTCCCCTCCATGACCGGCATACCTGCTTCCGGCCCGATGTTTCCCAGCCCGAGCACTCGCGTTCCGTCCGTCACCACTGCCACCATATTGCCTCGGCAGGTGTATTCAAACGAAAGATCCTTGTCCTCTTTAATCTTTCGGCAGGGCTCGGCAACCCCCGGGGTATAGAGAACGCTGAGATCATGGGCATCAGCCAGTTTCGCCTTGGGAATCGTCTCCAATTTTCCATTGTGTTGTTTATGAATCTCTAAGGATTCCTGATTCAAATCCACGGAAATCTTCTCCTCTCGCTCTATCGTGTTTATTTTCTACGCTCACATAGCATCGTCAATCATGCAGCTGCCTTTAGTTTCTTATAGTATAGCGTCAGAACGCGGCAACTGTCAAACGAAAGCGGCAGAACCGTAAAAATTTTATTACTTCATCAGCAGAAGTTTTTTCCCCAGAGCAAGCAGTCGAACATCAGAAGAACTGTTTTGCCAAAGGATCTCGCCCGGCCTGCCCTCATCGTTTAGGAGATGTGCCTTCTCCAGCCGTCGCTCCACTTGTCGGGCAATCCCCGGCGCACCGTCAAAAATGCGCACCTTTTTCCCCATAAGCTCTTGAATCATATTTTGTACAAAAGGATAATGCGTACATCCCAAGACCACACAATCAGCTTTCCATCCCTTGACGGAATTGATTTTCTTCGTTAAATACTCTCGAAGCTCAGGAGACTGAGTATCCCCACGCTCCACGAATTCCATGAGCCCCGGGCAAGGGCAAGCGATGATGGTCGTCTCTCCTTGCCAACGCTGTACCAGAGCTTGGAAGCGAGTTCCCTGCAGAGTAGCCGTAGTGGCCATGACCAAGACTTTCCCGCGCGGACGAAAAAAAATCGCCGGTTTTACCGCCGGTTCCGTCCCCACAATAATGAGGTCAGCATATTTTTCCCGCAAAGCGGTCACTGCTGCGCTGGTAATCGTATTGCAGGCAATGACGATGGCTTTAACTCCCTGCGCTACTAACTTTTCCACCACATTGAAGGAGAGTACCCTAATCTCCTCTTCCGACTTTACACCGTAAGGCGCGTTAGCCGAGTCACCAAAGTACAGATAATTCTCCTGAGGTAATAAATCCCGTAGCGCTCGAAGGACACTGACGCCGCCCAATCCCGAATCAAGCACGCCAATTGGCTGTCTTTTATCCATTTCTTCATCCCCGCAAAATGCCCGATAAAATACGATACGTTTTCATAAAAAATAAACCCGGAAAGAGATTTTCCGAGCCGGTTGTTCTGGAGGCGACACCCAGAGTCGAACTGGGGAATAGAGGTTTTGCAGACCTCGGCCTTACCACTTGGCTATGTCGCCAGACAAAGCGAAAATTTCCGACCGTCCGCCAGAAAACATTTCGCAGCTTATGTTATTGGAGGCGACACCCAGAGTCGAACTGGGGAATAGAGGTTTTGCAGACCTCGGCCT
>CAJPQU010000090.1 GCA_905372875.1 uncultured Schwartzia sp.
CAATAACAACCGCGGCGGGCGGCGCAACCGCAAAAATCGAAACCAGGTTCCGGTGCAGCCCAAGGTGGAGATCGCCCGGCCAAAGAATATCAAGATTGGTGAGTCCATTGCTGTTAAAGATCTGGCCAGCAAGATGAGCTATACAGCGGCCGAAGTCGTGAAAAAGTTGTTCCTGATGGGGGTTATGGCTACCATCAATCAGGAAATCGATTATGATACGGCGGCCCTGGTAGCTGGTGAGTTCGGTGTTACGGCGGAAGCGCTGCCACCGGAGGTCGATCCTACGGAGATCCCGGAAGTTCAGGATGATCCTAAAATGCTGACGCTTCGCCCGCCGGTGGTTACGGTCATGGGGCACGTGGACCACGGAAAGACGTCTCTCTTGGATGCTATTCGAAAAAGCTCGGTATCGGCCCATGAAGCGGGTGGGATCACGCAGCGCATCGGCGCTTATCAGGTAAATTGTAAGGGAAAGAAGATCGTATTCCTTGATACGCCGGGACATGAGGCCTTTACGGCCATGCGGGCCCGCGGCGCACAGGTAACGGATATTGCCGTTTTGGTGGTAGCGGCGGACGACGGCGTCATGCCCCAGACGATAGAGGCCATTCATCATGCGCAGGCGGCCAAGGTGCCCATCATCGTGGCCATTAATAAGATTGATAAGCCCGGCGCCAATCCGGAGCGCGTGAAAAAAGAGCTGATGGAACAGGAATTGGTGCCCGAAGAGTGGGGCGGCGAGACCATCATGGTACCGGTTTCGGCGAAAAAGGAGACGGGGATCGATGACCTTTTGGAAATGATCCTCTTAGTGGCTGAGGTGCAGGAACTCAAGGCCAATCCGAACCGAGAGGCTCGGGGCGTCATCATCGAGGCGCAGCTTGATAAGGGCCGCGGTCCGGTGGCTACGGTACTGGTGCAGAGCGGTACGCTGCGCGTCGGTGATTCCATCGTGGCCGGAACGACTTTTGGTAAAGTGCGTGCCATGATCAATGATCGGGGCGAGACCGTCCGCAAAGCTCCGCCTTCCATGCCGGTGGAAGTGTTGGGGCTTTCGGACGTGCCCGAGGCGGGAGATCAGCTGGCCGCCTTGGATGAGAAGCTGGCGCGCTCCATCGCGGAGAAACGGATCGAAAAGCACCGCAGCGAACTCATTAAATCGAAGAAGGTATCTCTCGATGATCTCTTCCAGCAGATTCAAGAAGGTAATATCAAGGATCTCAACATCGTCATCAAGGCTGATGTACATGGCTCGGTGGAGGCTTTGACCGGCTCTCTCTTAGCGCTCAATAAGAATGATGAGGTGCGGGTCAGTATCGTTCATTCTGGTGTAGGCGCGGTCAACGAGTCGGACATCATGCTGGCTTCTGCTGCCAACGCCATCATCATCGCCTTCAACGTGCGCCCCGACGCTAACGCTCGCCGGGTAGCAGAAGCGGAGAACGTTGATATCCGCACCTATCAGGTCATCTACGATGCGCTCAACGACGTGAAAGCTGCCATGTCCGGCATGTTGGCGCCGAAATTCAAGGAAGTCATTCAGGGAAAGGTGGAGATTCGACAGGTCCTGAAATTTGCGAAGATGTTGGTGGCTGGTTCCTACGTTTTGGAAGGCAAAGTGATGAATAATTCCAAGATCCGCCTCCTGAGGGACAACGTGGTGATATTGGACGGGGAGATTGATTCCCTGCGCCGGTTTAAGGATGACGTGAAGGAAGTAGCGGCGGGCTACGAGTGCGGCCTCACCATCAAAGATTTCCGCGATTTCAAAGAAGGGGATATCTTAGAGGTTTACAGCATGGAGGAGGTTTCGACGTCCATTGCCGAGGCCAACGCTCGGGCGGCGGAACGCCACGAGAAATCGGCGGAAGGTGACGATTGAGAAGGGAAGTTGACCATGGGACAGCTGCGCATGGAAAAAGTGCAGGAGCTGATGAAACAGGAGATCAGCAAGATCATCTTGCAGGATCTTAAAGATCCGCGCATCGGATTTGTAACGGTGACGGCAGTAGACGTTTCCCGTGATCTTCGCAATGCCAGAGTTTACGTCAGCTTGATGGGCAGCGAACAGCAGATCGCCGATTGCTGGCGGGGCCTGCAAAGTTCACTGGGCTTTTTGCGGCGGGAAGTGGGGCATCGCGTTCGCCTTCGTTATACGCCGGAGCTGACGTTGGAACTTGATCAGTCGGTGGATTACAGCGTCCATATTCAGGCACTTTTACAGAAGATCCAGAAAGATGAGGAAAATAAAACATGAAGATCACCATGGAAGAAGTGACGACATATCTTACGCAGGGACAGCGCTTTCTGATCACGGCACACGTGAATCCCGATGGAGATGCCATTGGATCGTCACTGGGGCTGCAGGCGTATCTGCGGCGTCAGGGAAAGACGGCGGAGGTCTTCATCGATGATGATCTGCCGCGAAACCTTTCTTTCATGCCGGGATTTTCCGGTATTCGTCGCCCCGACGGAGCAGATTGGAAGCCCGATTTTTTGGTTGTCTTAGACACAGATACCAATCGGATCGGTGAGGTGCCGAAGTGCGCCCCGGGGGCAAAAATTCTTAACATTGATCATCATATTTCTAACGATGGAAAAGCTGATTATCTTTACTTGGCGAAGCGGTCAGCGACAGCGGAAATGCTTTTTGAGATATTGGAGTCCTCAGGTGTGGATTTCCCGCTGGAAGTGGCGATTCCCCTCTATGTGGGGATAGCGACAGATACGGGATTCTTTCGCTATTCCAATACGACACCGCTGACTATGCGCGTCGGCGGACGGCTCTTGGAAGTGGGGATACGTCCCAGTGACATTTCAGAGCTGCTGGAGTTAAAGCCTTTAACAGTGGTCAAAGGACAAGCGGCGGCCCTTGATACGTTGGAACTTTTTGCCAACGGCCGAGTGGCGGGGCTCTTTTTAGAAAAAACCTTTGTCGATCAGATGGAATCCACGGACAGCTTCATTGATCTCATCCGGGTCATTGAAGGCGTGGAGATTGCCGTTCTCATTAAGGCGGTAGAGGAGCGACGCTGCCGGGTGAGCATCCGTTCCAAGGGCATCAACGTCAGCGATATTGCGGTGCGTTTCGGTGGCGGTGGGCATATCCGTGCCGCGGGTTGCACCCTTAATATGACACTGGCGGAGGCGAAGGCCGCTCTCGTCCCGGTGCTGTCGGAAGCGGTGGCGAAAGAACCGTGAGGGACGGTTTCCTCAATATATTAAAACCGCCGGGGATGACCTCGCATGATGTGGTGCGCTTCGTGCGTCGAACCGTGGGAGTGAAGAAGACCGGTCATGCAGGGACGCTGGATCCCGGTGCGGCAGGGGTCCTTCCCGTGGCGGTGGGGCGAGCGACGCGCCTCTTGGAATATCTGCATGTGGTGGATAAATCCTACCGGGCAGAGCTGCGCTTTGGTGTGGCGACGGACAGCGGCGACGATTTAGGGGAGATCGTGGCGTCACGAAAGGATTTTGCTATGCCGGATGATGCGGCGCTGGCGGCGGCTATTCAAAGCCTGACGGGACGGATACGGCAGAAGCCGCCTATTTATTCGGCGGTGAAGATTGACGGCCGTCGGGCCTGTGATTTGGCACGGGCAAAAATTCCTGTCACTTTGCCGGCGCGGGAGGTCGAAATCTACCGCTGGGAAGTCTTAAATCAGGAAGATGATACTCTTCTTTTTGATGTGGATTGCTCCAAGGGGACATACATTCGGTCTCTCTGCCGTGATTTAGGGGCTGCGTTGAGCATTCCAGCGATGATGTCCTTTTTGGTGCGTCGGCGGGTGGGGGCGTTTCGCCTCGAAGCCGCTCATACCTTGGAAGAATTGCAAATATTGGGGGAAGCGGCGGTAGAATCGCCGGAGCTTTACCTCGGTCATTTGCCCCGCTACACGTTACCGGCGGCGCGAGTTGTTTCTTTTACCCGTGGACTTTCCACCCAAGATGACCGTTACGACGGATCGGCGGGCCCGCTGGCCGTTTATGGGCCGGAGAGGTTCTTGGGGGTCGGGCATTATGAGGCGGAGCGTGCTTCGATTGTACCGGATAAAGTGTATCGGCTTCCGGATGGAAGGAATGGATGGTTTTAGAATGCATGTATGGGAAACCCTTGAAGAATTGCCGAAAGATTGGCGGCATGGGGCTATCGCCTTAGGGATGTTCGACGGACTTCATCTGGGGCATCAGCGAGTGATTCGACGGGCGGTGACGCTGGCGGCGGCGCAGGGAATTCCAGCGTTGGCGCTGACCTTTCGCAATCATCCGCTGTCGGTGATCGCGCCGAAGCGGTCACCGCTTTATATTGAGGGGCCGGAAGAGCGGCGGGAAATCATGGAACGTTTAGGGGTGGAGGGGCTGGTGGAGCTTTCCTTTACCGCCGATATCGCGCGCCTGACGGCTTTATCTTTTTTGACATGGTTGACAGAGAAAGCGGCTCCCGCTGTTCTGGTGGTGGGAAGTAATTACTCTTTCGGTGACGGAGGACGGGGAGATGGCGCATATCTACAGGCACAGGAGGACCGCTTCGGGTATCGGACGGAAGTCTGCCCTTTGGTGACCGTTGACGGGGAGACCGTGTCCAGCACGAAAATCCGCGATTTGCTGCGACAGGGGGCGTTGGCGAAGGTGAATCGCTTTTTGGGGCGTCCCTTTACCGTCAGCGGTGTGGTTCGGCATGGCGATGCCCGAGGGAGAAACTTGGGGTTTCCCACGGCCAATTTAGCGCTTTCTCCCGAGAGGGCCATGCTGGCAAACGGTGCTTACGCGGTGCGGGTACGATTTGGCGGACGGGATCGCTTTGGTATCGCCAGTATAGGCCGGCATCCGACCTTCGGCGGCGAGGAGCGGCGGTTGGAGATCCATCTCTTAGATTTTGCCGGTGATCTTTACGAAACCCGAATGACAGTGGAGTTTATTGCCCGCTTGCGGGAAGAGAAAACTTTCCCCTCGGCGCAGGCGCTTCAGCGGCAGCTTTGTGCTGATGAGGCGGCAGCACGGAAAATCTTTCATTTACAATGAAAGGGTTCCGTGCTATAATATATCCTGTGCCGCAGGCACGATCCGCCGCGAAGACAGCGAAGCACTCCGACGCTGCCTTGGCGACTGGGAGATTTTATCGTAACATATAGGAGGAGAAAAAATGTTATCACAGGAAGAAAAGACAGCGCTCATCAAACAGTATGCCGTACACGAAGGGGACACGGGATCGCCCGAAGTTCAGATCGCAGTTCTCACCTCGCGTATCGCTTATCTGACGGAACACCTCAAAGATCACAAAAAGGATCATCACTCACGGCGCGGCCTCTTGAAGATGGTCGGACATCGCCGCCGGCTCTTGAGCTACCTTTACAACAAGGATATCGAGCGTTATCGTTCCATCATCGCTAAACTGGATCTGCGCAAGTAATGAATTACACGGAGCGGGGAGATTCTCCCCGCTTTTTTTGTGCCACGAAATCTTTGGACAAAAAAGGGTTTTGCGCGTTTTAGTCGAATAAAAAGTAAGACTCAAGAAAAGAAGATCGATGTAGGAGGAAATGAGATGCGTAGTTTTGAGATGGAAGTGGGTGGCCGCCCCCTTGTCATTGAGAACGGCAAGATGGCGAAGCAGGCCAACGGCGCGGTGTTGGTACGCTATGGCGATACCGTGGTGTTGGTGGCGGTGACGGCCTCGGCAGAACCGCGGGAAGGGGTGGATTTTTTCCCGCTGACTGTCGATTACGAAGAAAAGATGTACGCCGTGGGGAAAATCCCCGGCGGCTTCATCAAGCGGGAAGGCCGTCCCAGCAATGCGGCCATCCTCTGCGCCCGACTCATCGACCGGCCCATCCGGCCGCTTTTTCCTAAGGGCTTTCGCAACGACATACAGGTCATCGCTACGGTTCTCTCCGTGGAGCAGGATAATCCGCCGGACATTGCGGCGATGATCGGCGCATCCTGCGCCCTCTCGGTTTCCGATATTCCCTTTAATGGCCCCATCGCTGGGGTACGGGTGGGCCGGGTGGACGGAAAATTCATCATCAACCCTACTGTGGAGCAGCGGGAAAAGTCAGATCTGAACCTCACCATCGCCGGTTCCTATGACGCAGTGATGATGGTGGAGGCGGGCGCCAACGAACTGCCAGAGGACGTGATCTTGGAGTCCATTCTCTTTGGGCACAAGGAGATTAAGCGTATCGTGGAATTCCAGCGAAAGATCATCGACGCCTGCGGCAAGAAGAAGCGGGAAGTACGCCTCTTCCAGACGCCGCCAGAGATGGAACAGGCCATCCGCGATTACGCGGCGGCGCGCCTCGACGCGGCGGTGCGGGATGCGGACAAGCTGCGCCGGGACGAACATATCGCCGCCGTCAACGCCGATACCATGGAGCATTTTTTGGAGATCTATCCCGGCGCGGCGAAAGAGATCGCGGCGGTGCTGCACGATGTGGAGAAAGACATCGTGCGCCGCATGATCACCCACGAAAAGATTCGGCCTGATGGACGGGGGCTAGATGAAGTGCGTCCGGTGAGCTGCGAGGTGGGCATTTTGCCCCGCACCCATGGCTCCGGTCTTTTTACCCGGGGACAGACTCAGATTCTGACGGTGACCACCTTGGGTTCCCTTGGTGACGCGCAGGTCATTGACGGCTTAGGGGTTGAAAAATCGAAACGGTACATCCATCAGTATAATTTCCCCGGGTACAGTGTGGGCGAAGCACGTCCGGCTCGCGGCCCGGGACGCCGGGAAATTGGGCATGGAGCATTAGCGGAACGAGCCCTTTTGCCGGTCATTCCCACGGAGGAAGAGTTCCCTTACATGTTCCGCCTTGTCTCTGAAGTTCTTGAGTCCAATGGCTCCAGTTCTATGGGCAGCGTCTGCGGCAGTACGTTGTCGTTGATGAATGCCGGGGTGCCCATTCGACGGCCCGTTTCCGGCGTGGCCATGGGACTCGTGAAGGACGGCGATCAATACACCATCCTGACGGATATTCAAGGCATGGAGGATGCCTTGGGGGACATGGACTTTAAGGTGGCCGGTACGGATCAGGGCATTACGGCCATTCAGATGGACATTAAGATCGCCGGAATCACCCGGGAGATTTTGGCTTCGGCGTTGGAACAGGCCAAGCGGGGCCGGGCCTTCATCATGGGAAAGATGATGGAGTGTATCTCCAAACCCGCGCCGGATCTTTCTCCTTACGCGCCCCGGGTCACTACCATGCACATCAACGTGGACAAGATTCGCAACGTCATCGGGCCGGGGGGCAAGATGATCAAGAAGATCGTGGACGATACGAACACCCAGATCGACATCGAAGAGGACGGCACGATCCTCATCTCCGCCGTCAACGTGGAGGACGCGAAAAAGGCCGTAGCCATCATCGAGGAATTGGTGCGCGACGTGGAAGTGGGCGCCGTCTACAAGGGCAAAGTCACCCGCATCATGGCGTTCGGTGCTTTTGTTGAAGTCCTGCCGGGCAAAGAGGGGCTCTGCCATATTTCCCAATTAGCGAAGCGCCGGGTGGAAAAAGTGGAGGATGTCGTTCAGATCGGCGACACCCTTGACGTCAAAGTCACCGAAATCGATAGGCAGGGGCGGGTGAATCTGTCCCACAAAGTACTTTTGTAAAGGTGTAGGGTTAAGCTGTCAACAAGAAAAAGCTCCGGAATTTCCGGGGCTTTTTTGTGTGACGAAAGGAGCCGATGGGGGTTGTGATCTCCGTGTGGCGGGGCGTTTATTCTTGCGAAAGCCTCCGTTATTTGATATTATGAATAAGATACGGAATATTATTGATTCTTATTTTGTAAAAATTTTATGTGCGACGGATGCCGAAAAAGCAGTCAGATAGACCTTGCTGTGGCTTGGTTCGATGGCTTCTAGATACGGCGGAGGGGTTTGTATTCACAGGGAACGGAAACATGACTGTGCGGGGAAGGGGAATGAATATGAATATGTTTCATCGGCAGGCGACAGCGTTGGCGGTGCTTCTGTGCGCCGTTTCGTTTTTGCTCAGCGGTTGTGGTGGAGAAAAAGCGGTACCGTCCGAGGGGACGAATGAGAAGCGAATCGTGAAGGATATCAAGGGAAATGAGGTCGAGGTGCCGAGGGAGCTGAAGCGGATCGCCGTGGTGCCGCTGCCTTGGGCGTCGGTGGTGGCGGTCTTAGAC
>CAJPQU010000091.1 GCA_905372875.1 uncultured Schwartzia sp.
CCCTGGCACTGCCCGCAGCGGAAACACGTGACCCGGCCGACGAAAGTCGGACGGTTTCGCTTGGGGATCAATAAGCCTTTTTACCGTTTGGCAGCGTTCATAGGCGGATATACCGGTTTCCGTATTGTAAGCATCCACGGAAACGGTAAACGCTGTCTCATGATGATCGGTATTATTAGCCACCATCTGTGGAATGTTCAGTGCATCCAGCCGTTCTCCTTCCATGGGCGTGCAGATCAGCCCTTTCGCATAAGTCGCCATAAAATTAATGACTTCCGGCGTAACATGTTCCGCCGCGATGATGATATCCCCTTCGTTTTCTCGGTCCTCATCATCCACAACCACCACCATTTTCCCCTGCCGAATATCCTCAATGGCATCCTCGATGGCCGAAAATTCCATATAGTTCACGCTCCTTATCTTTCGAAAGCACTGATAAATTTAGTCCTATGTCTTGACGCATCTTTTTCGCCCTGCCTGGAGAGTACATCCTCCGCAAAGCCCCCCTCTGCGTCCGATTGATTGACAGGACAAAAATTCGATGCCCATCTGAAGGACTTCATTTGAGCAGTGTTTCCTCTCGCAAAAATTAAAATCCGTACTGCTCCCAAAAAACGCGTGTGAGCCCGAGAGATGCCGGCTGTTCCTGAGATTTTACCGGTGGCAGAAGAAATTTCTCCACATACTTCCCCACCACATCATTTTCGATATTAAGTCGATCCCCCGTTTTTTTTTCGTGCAGCGTCGTGATTTGCCGCGTATGGGGAATCAGAGAAACGCTGAACCACGCTTCTGTCACCGCGGCGACGGTGAGACTGACGCCTTCTATGGCCACTGATCCCTTTTCTATCACATACCGCAGGATTGCTGCCGGAGCCGCGATGCGAAAAACCCGGGCGTTTTTTTCATCCTGTACGTTGATGATCCGCCCTACACCGTCAATATGACCGTTGACGATATGTCCTCCGATACGCCGCTCCAAAGTCAGCGCTCGCTCTAAATTGACCGTGCTGCCGATACACAGTTCTGCCAGTGTAGTGCGACGAAAGGTTTCCGGCATAATATCCACGATAAACGTCTGTGCATCAAAGTCCGTCACCGTCAAACAAACGCCGTTGACTGCTATACTATCCCCTTTGTGAATTCCCTTCAAGACCACCTCGGCCTTGAGGCGCATACTACCGTTGCTCATCGCCTGCAACTGTCCAACCTCTTCAACAATGCCGGTAAACATCGCTGTTTTCCCTCTCTTCCCCCGACACAGCATACGATGGAGAGACGGCTCCCCCTGCCTTTTGCACATAACCTGTCAAGACCACGTCGTCTCCCAACCACTCCATTTGAATATCCGTCAATGCCGCCGCTTCCGTCAGATGGGAAAAACCTTCTCCACCCACTGCCCCTACGGCAGTGCGCCCGCCTAAAAACTTGGGGGCCAAGAAAACCGTGACCTTATCCGCCAATCCCGCTACTAAAAAAGAAAAATTCACGGTGCCGCCGCCCTCAATGAGAAGAGAGCATATCTCCCGTTTTCCTAATTGTGCCAACAGACATGGCAGGTCAACGTGCGGGCCTTTACCACAGTAAAGAATTTCAGCCCCCGTCTGCCGCAGCGCTTTCACGCGCACCTCAGGTGCCGCTTCGGTAACTGCGATGAACGTTGGCGCTGCCTGATCATGGAGAAGTTTTGCCGTCAAGGGGGTTCGCGCCCTACTGTCCAATACGATCCGACGGGGATTATGTCCCTCAACTGGCCAGCGCGTAGTGAGTTGCGGGTCATCGGCCAACACCGTACCCACTCCAACGAGAATACCATCCATTTCATCCCGCATTGCATGGCCTTGCCGCCGCGCCGCTTCTCCGGTGATCCATCGTGATTCCCCATCTACCGTCGCTATGCGGCCATCTAAAGACATGGCCATCTTCATCCAGACGAAAGGCATTCCCGTCGTCACCCATTTAATAAAGATCTCGTTTTGTCGGCGCGCTTCTTCTTCCAAGACACCGCAGCGCACATCGATCCCGGCATCTTGCAGCATGGCTATGCCTCGGCCGCTGACCACCGGATTCGGATCCTCCATCGCCACTACTACGCGACGAATCCCAGCCCCAATAACGGCTTTCACGCAGGGCCCAGTGCGGCCGTAATGAGCACACGGCTCCAACGTCACATAGAGAGTTGCACCGACCGCGAGTTTCTTCGCCATGTTCAGCGCGTGAATTTCCGCATGTTCCGTTCCCGCTTGCCGATGCCACCCTACAGCGACGATTCGATTTTCGCGGACAATAACGGCTCCCACCAAAGGATTCGGCGACGTCCGTCCCCGTGCGTTTTCCGCTAACCGCAGCGCTTCACGCATATACGCTTCGTCCTGCAACCGATATCACCTCGATAAAAAACCGCTCCTTAAAAGGAGCGGTCACACACCACATTGTGGTGTCCAATGTCTTTTTTCATCCAGACTATACTGTCGGCCTTGGAATTTCACCAAGTCATGCCATACGGCTCGCGGGCTATACCGCCGGTGAGGAATCGCACCCCGCCCCAAAGACTGCCTATAAAATTTTCAATGCCGTTATCATACCATATCTTTTTCGCAAGTGCAAATCGAGAAGGACGTCTCAGGGAAGCGTCTTGAACTGACTGACAGGCCAAAATACCAGCATAGCCTTGCCTTTGATCAGATCAAAGGGGACAAATCCCACATCGGCAAAGCGGCTGTCTTCCGAATTATTACGATTATCTCCCATGACAAAAATATGCCCATCTGGCACTGTTGCTAAAGGATAATTTCCCCGCGTCTTACTTAAAATGTACGGTTCATTTAGAAGTGCGGCATTCACATAGACTCGGCCGTCTCTGATTTCAATCGTATCTCCAGGGACAGCAATCACCCGTTTGATAAAGTCTCGACTGGGATCACGAGGATATCGGAAGACTAAAATTTCTCCTCGCTCGGGGGGGCGAAAACGATAGATGAATTTGTTGACAACTAACCGCTCCGCACTCTGCAATGTCGGGCGCATCGACGGTCCGTCCACCAGATACAGTTCTACAATGAAATAGCGGATGAAAAACGCCAGTACGACGGCGATTGCTATGGAAACAATCCAATCTTTGATTTCTTCTCCCAAAGAAGTCATAACCATCCTCCCAAAAGACAAATAGGGACTGTCGCCAGTCCCTATCGTTCATTTTAGTGACGTTCTCTAATACGCGCTGCCTTGCCCGTAAGATTTCGAAGATAATAGAGCTTCGCCCGACGCACGATCCCCCGGCGCGTGACCTCGATCTTCTCAATACGCGGCGAATGAACCAGGAAAGTACGTTCGACACCGACGCCGTAAGATATCCGGCGCACGGTGAACATTTCCCGAACCCCTACACCCTGCCGAGCAATTATGATCCCTTCAAATACCTGGATGCGTTCCCGGCTGCCTTCGACAATCTTCGCGTGAACTTTCACCGTGTCACCTGGACGAAATTCGGGAATATCCGATCGAAGCTGTTCCTGTTCCAAAGCCTGAATAATGTTCATTTGTCTTTCCTCCCATTCCGCGACGTTCTTGGCAGACTGCATCCATCCAGAGGAACGCCCGTATACCGCATTATAATATCATACCTGGAACAGCCGTGCAAGAAATATTTTTTCCGTACGACCACTTCGACTGTAAAATGATTACCGTCAGTCTTGTGTTTTATGCTGTCCGTATCTTCTGTCACCATAGCGTCTGTATTCACTGCTTTGAATATGCTGCCACCAGGTCCCGTGCTCAAGATACCAACGGATAGTTTTCTCTATCCCCGCTGCGAATGACGTCTGCGGCTCCCACCCCAAGACAGCATGAATTTTTGACGGATCAATGGCATATCGACGGTCATGTCCCTTGCGATCCGGCACGTAATTGATCAGGTTTTCCGGCTTTCCCAGCGCCTCTAAAATCATCCGCACAACGTCGATGTTGCGGCGTTCGTTGTGACCGCCAATATTAAATATCTCTCCTGCTTTGCCCCGTCGCAAAATAAGATTCACCGCTGCACAGTGATCTTCCACATAGAGCCAATCGCGGATATTTTCCCCCGTTCCATAAACAGGAAGACTTTTACCTGCCAAAGCGTTGAGAATGCTTAAGGGAATGAGCTTTTCCGGGAAATGATACGGGCCGTAATTATTAGAGCAGCGAGAAATGGTGACCGGAAGACCGTAGGTGCGGTGATAAGCCATGACCAAAAGATCGGCCGAAGCTTTTGATGCCGAATAAGGGCTGGATGCGTGGAGGTTTGTCTCCTCCGTAAAAAACAGGTCAGGTCGGTCGAGGGGCAAATCACCATAAACCTCGTCGGTAGAAATCTGATGATAACGCTCTATGCCGTACTTACGACAGGCATCCAGCAAAACTCCCGTTCCCATAAAATTCGTCCGCAGAAAAACGTCCGGTTGTTCAATAGATCGATCCACATGGCTTTCAGCAGCAAAATTGACGAGGATATCGGGCTTTTCCTGAACAAACATCTCATAGACAGCTGCCCGATCAGCGATGTCGCCTCGAATGAACCGAAAATGCGGATTTTTTTCCGCCTCTTTTAGCGTTTCCAAATTTCCAGCATAAGTTAACGCATCATAACAAAGAATATTATCTTCGGGATGATGCGATAGTTGGTAGTAAATAAAATTACTGCCGATAAATCCAGCACCGCCGGTGACCAGGATCTTCATTGGGCTCTCTCCTCATAGACAAAATTCAAGGTTTGACCCCGTTGAGTTAATAGAGGCGCCCTACGATCCTTTTCAGAAAGGATGACCGGCTCCATAGGCCACGCGATCCCAATGGCCGGATCGTCCCAACGGATATTGCCATCGCATTCCGGCGCGTAGTAATTATCCGCCTTATATTGCACCTCAGTGTTATCAGCGAGGGTGACAAAACCGTGGGCAAATCCCCTGGGAATAAAAAGTTGCCGTTTATTTTTCTCACTGAGTCGTACCCCTATCCACCGAGCATATTGGGGTGATCCGCGCCGAATGTCCACCGCCACGTCAAAAATTTCACCGCGCGTACAACGCAAAAGTTTAGCCTGTGACATGGGATTCAGTTGATAATGCAGCCCCCGTAGCGTTCCTCGCATCTCTGAAAAAGAGTGATTATCCTGCACGAAATCTGCTTGGATCCCAGTTTCTTCTAGACGCCGTCGTGACCAGCTCTCCATAAACCAGCCGCGCCTGTCTCCAAAGATTTGCGGTGTGATAACATAGACTCCTCTAAGTTTTGTTTCCCTTATCTCCACCCCTTATCCTCCTCATTCTCCAAGCATTTGCAGCAAATATTGACCATATTCATTCTTTTTCAGCGGCTCTGCCAAGCGCCTTACCTGTGCCTTATCAATGAGGCCCATGTGATAAGCGATCTCTTCAACACAAGCAATCTTGAGGCCTTGCCGCGCCTGAATTGTCTGCACGAAAGCCGCTGCCTGCAAAAGCGATTCATGAGTGCCCGTATCGAGCCAAGCACAGCCGCGCCGCATCTTTTCCACCCGCAACGTTCCCGCCGTCAGGTAGGCTTTGTTCACGTCTGTGATCTCTAATTCGCCCCGTGAGGACGGTTTGATAGTACGCGCGATATCAACGATATTGGCATCGTAAAAATAAAGCCCTGTCACCGCAAAATTTGAACGGGGTCGCACCGGTTTTTCTTCCAGACTCAAAGCCCGGCCATCGGAAGCAAATTCCACGACACCGTAACGTTCCGGCTCCCGCACATAGTAGGCGAAGACCGTCGCCCCCTCCTCTTGTTGCGCTGCACGCCGCAAAGCGACCGTTAAATCAGCACCATAAAAAATATTATCTCCTAAGACCAAAGCGCAGCCTTCTCCGGCAATAAAATTTTCCCCGATCAAAAAAGCCTGTGCTAAGCCGTCAGGCATAGGCTGCACCGCATAAGAAATCGATACCCCCCATTGACTGCCGTCCTCCAAAAGAAGTTGGAAATTATGAATATCATGCGGGGTGGCGATCACTAAAATATCTTCAATGCCCGCCAAGAGAAGCACTGACAATGGGTAATACACCATCGGTTTATCATAGACCGGCATCAGTTGTTTGGATACCACCTTCGTCAACGGGTAGAGCCGCGTCCCGGAACCACCTGCCAAAATGATCCCTTTTTTTATCATAACCTTCCCTCCCCGCCTTGGTAACCGCGCATATAAACCATAAAGCCATTGTTTTCCCCTATATGGTATGCGAGAACCGAGTGTACGTCAATCTATCTGTTATGTAATTTATTACGCAGAAAAGGGAAACTTCCTAATGGTTCCCTTACTGACACAAATCGTCTTCAAAAACCCTTGTTCAAAGATACGCGGCGATAGCTTGGGTCATGGTGTCGGTATTGGCTTTCTTAAATCCTTCTTTCCAGATATCAGCAGTACGATATTCCAATAGAGCAGCGGTACAGGCATCCTCAATCGCTCGAGCCGCTTTCTCTTCCCGTAAAGAATAACGAAGCAGCATGGCACCCGACAGGATCGTACCGATGGGATTGGCGATTCCTTTTCCGGCAATATCCGGTGCTGACCCGTGGATTGGCTCGTACAGGCTGGCATAAGTACCGATGCTGGCACTGGGCATCATCCCAATGGAACCGCTGATGACAGCCGCTTCGTCACTTAAAATATCGCCGAAAAGGTTCCCGGTGCAGATGACATCGAACTGCGTCGGCCGCAGAGCCAGCTGCATCGCGCAGTTATCCACGTACAGGTGCTCCAGTGAGACATCAGGATACGTCTCCGCTACTTTCGTCACCGTTCGACGCCAGAGGCGTGATGTCGCCAAGACATTGGCCTTATCGACGGAGGCCACCTTGCTTCGCCGCGCCCGGGCGGCGTCAAAAGCCAAACGGGCGATGCGCTCCACTTCTGGCACGGAATAATTTTCTAAATCCCAAGCACGCTCCGTCCCCTCATACATCTCGGATTCACAACGGTCACCGAAATAAATGCCGCCGATGAGCTCCCGCACGATGAGTAGATCCACCCCCTGCACCAATTCCGCCTTTAAGGGAGAATATTCCCGCAAGGCATCAGATACTTTAACGGGACGAAGATTGGCATAGAGCCCCAGACTTTTACGCAGACCTAAAATCGCTTTTTCCGGCCGCAGAGAAGGCTTCACGTTGTCCCATTGATCGCCCCCTACCGCGCCAAATAACACCCCGTCCGAAGCCTTCGCTGCCGCGACTGTCTCATCCGGCAATGGCGTTCCATATTTATCGTAAGCCGTACCTCCGGCGTCATAATATTCATAATTTAAATCCAGATCAAATTTCACCGCGATTTTTTTGAGAACGACCACCGCCGCTGCCGTGATCTCTCTCCCAATCCCATCGCCGGGAATGACAACAATTTTTTTCGACATCAGTCCAGCCCCTTCCTCACTCGGCCTTCGTTTTTCCTTTGATATAATTGACGAGTCCCCCGGCTTGGGCGATCTCCTGTACAAAGCCCGGCAGGGGATGGGCCATAAAGCGATCACCGGTGGTGACGTCCTCAATCACACCCGTGCCTGGATCCACTCGCAAAATATCGTCTGCCTTGATTTTTTCTACCTCAGCACCGATTTCCAAGAGAGGCAAACCGATATTGATACCATTACGATAGAAGATACGAGCGAAACTGTCTGCCACGATCACCGGCACTCCGGAGGCCTGAATGGCAATAGGAGCATGCTCTCGCGAGGAACCGCAGCCAAAATTTTTGCCGCCGACGATGATATCCCCCACCTGTACTTGCTGGCTGAATTTAGGATCAATATCTACCATGCAGTGAGAGGCCAGCTCTATCGGATCAAAACTGTTTAAATAACGTGCCGGAATGATGACGTCCGTATCCACATGGTCACCGTAGCGCCAGACTTTTCCTTCTATTTTCATTCATGCCACCTCCTCTGGGGCCGCAATCCGCCCCATGACGGCACTGGCCGCCGCCACATGGGGCCCTGCTAAATAAACTTCGCTGTCCACATGCCCCATCCGGCCGCGGAAATTACGGTTCGTAGTAGAAACG
>CAJPQU010000092.1 GCA_905372875.1 uncultured Schwartzia sp.
CATAGAAAAAGAGGCGGTCCTGATAGCCTTTGAGTTCGAAGCCGTCATCGAAATGAAGCTCCGGGTGCTGCACCAGCACCGCCTGGCCCGCGGCGACGTTTTTCGCCATGTCCATGAGTTCTCGTGCCTGCTCAGAGGATACCGCCCATTTCATGCTGAAATGCATGAGGAAGATGAATACGCTGAGAAACACCGCCATGATAATGGAATAATAGAGGGTAAGCTGCCATCGGCTGTGCCGAAATACGTTCGTGGTCAATCAGGCTCACTCCGCTTCCAGCTTATAACCGACGCCGCGGATGGTATGAATCATGGTTTTGCCGTCTCCTAAATCGAGCTTTTTGCGGATGAGTTTCACATAAGAATCGATATTGTTAGAGCTGACCTCGGATTCCAGCCCCCAAATACGGTCGAGAATGATCTCTCTCGGCACCACAATGCCAAGATTTTGTGCCAGAAGATCAAAGATCTGAAATTCCCGGGGGGAGAGCTGAATGACCTGATCCTGCTTCTTTAAGACCTTAGCGGTGCGATTCAGCGTAAATTCCCCCACCTGCACCACGTCTTGCTGAATCTTTTGGCTGCTGCGGCGCCCCAACGCCCGCAGGCGGGCCAAAAGCTCCGCAACCTCAAAGGGTTTAACGAGATAATCGTCGGCACCGGCATCGAGTCCCGTCACTCGATCTTCCACCGCATCCCGCGCTGTCAACATCAGGATCGCCTTCTCGTAGCCGCTTTCCCGAAGGCGGCGGCAGGCGTCCACGCCGCTCTCCCCCGGCATCATCCAGTCAAGGATCAGCACATCGTAATCGTCATAGGTAGCGTACTCGTATATTTCATCGCCCCGGGTCACCCACTCCACCGAGATGTCGTTTTTCTCCAACATGTACTTAATGAGCTTGCCCAATTTCGCATCATCTTCGGCCAGCAGCACCTTCATGATCATCGCCTCCCAATCTTTCTATCGCTGCTCCTATTCTGCCCGTACCGTCTGAAAAGGACGTGAAGTATCAGACCTTCCGGCGACAGAGGACAATAACCGCTTCCTCTAAAACCTCAGGCCCCGCCTGTCCAGTTTTCAGCGTATAATCAGCATTCGCCAGATGGAGAAAAACGCGGCGCAAAAGGGCAGCGTCATAAGACGGCGCGGCCTTCCCCACCTTCGCCGCGATGTAGGGATTGAGCTCCAGCGGCCCTCCTAAAGCCTTTCCCTGTAATCCCTGCGCCATATATTCTTTGGCCTGCCAGAGGGCTCGTACATGTCGTGCTAAACCGGCCAAGAGGAGCGGTAAAAAGACGCCGTCAGCGATCTGCCGCTCCAAAAGGATCAACGCCCGACGGACGTCCCGCGCGTCAACGGCGTCGAAGAGCGCAAACCCCGAAACCTCCGGCAAACTGGAAAAAGCGCGTTCCAAATCGGCTCTCGTAAATGTTTTCGCGTCGGTATAGAGCGCCAGCTTTGTTAATTCCTGATCTAAAAAGAACAGCGAAATCGGGCGCATCAAACTTACCGCTCCCAGAAAATATTCCCGAGCGGCTCGGTCAAATTCCCGCCCCAATTCCATGAGCTTTTCCCGCAGCCACGCATCGATATTCCACGCCGTCACCGGATCGGCGTCCAGAATCAGGCCGACTTTCTGCACCGTTTTATAGATTTTTCGCCGTTTGTCCGCCTTGACCGACGTTTCAAAGACAGCGTAATTCGTCGGCGGCATGGCGGCGAGGGTTGCCATGAGCCGTTCCATATCACGCTCGGAACGGCTCTGTTTTTTTCCTTCTTTATCCGGCACAGCCTTGCCCTCACTAAACAATCGTGTGCCCGAGAAGAGAAGGACCCGTTTCTCGGTAAAAAAAGGAGTCGTCGTAAGCCGCTCGATGACCTCGGGCACTGGACGATCCCCCTCCACCCGCTCCACCAGCTCGGGCCATATCGTCTCATTCGGGCAGATCGCTGTCAAAAGGCGCTGCCTGGCTCGCTCGATGAAATAAGGTTCTTCCCCCGTCAGGAGGTATACCTGGCAAAGACCCCGCTGCCGCAACGCGGCTATGAATTCTCCGTATTGCACGGCCCGTCCTCCCTTCCGCCCAAAGCTCCCTTTATAGTATAGCGGGAAAAAGTCCTGAGGGGAAGACACTACCTTACGGAATTTCCCGATGGGCCCTTAGGCCCGAAAACCTCTTCTCCTCTGGACTTTCCCCGAAAAATATTATAGTATGACTATAAATATTTTGTATTATTCTTCTATGGCCACAACACCATAGCTCCCAGACGCTCACTAGGAGGTATCGGATTATGTATCAGGCTGCATCCCATTTTATCCTTGCGGGGCTCAGTCAAGAGTGGATCATCGCCATGCAAAACACGGTTCCCCCCGAAGGGTTCTCCAACACTTACGAAATTGCCGCCACCATTCCGGATACCGTCCCGCCCGGCACTACAGCCGTCATCTTCGCCGATCCGGCCCTGGCGGATGACGACTTTCTGCGTCGGACAGCGGGACCGGCGGCCCGTCTGATCCTTTGCACCGACGTTCCGGCCTGCCTGAACCAAAATGCCTTCACCATGCTGGACGACATCTGGCCCGCTACGGCGACAGCAGAAGTCGCCCGCTTCTACTTCTCCCGCCTCCTCCAAGACCTCAAAGAAAATAAAGAGGCCCGGCTGGATCATCTCTACTTGGAAACTGCCATAGAAAAGGAAGCTGACCTCATCTGGCTCAAAGGGGCCGACGGTACGTACCTGCGCGTCAACGACGCCTTTTGCCGCATAGCAGGCAAGGAACGCGCCGCCATCCTGGGCCATCGCTATGAGGATATCTGGGGCACAGCAGAAAACCCCGGCCAGCCGCCGGAAAAAATCGAATTCTCCGGCAAAGATTCTCTTCCTACCGGCATCGCCAACGTCACGGAAGAGGCTGTTCCCAGCGTTTCCGGCCTGCTCCGCCTTCAAACCCTCCATCATCCGCTGACCGACGTCGACGGTAATGTCATCGGCACGGTAGGCATCGGCCGCGATGTGACTCAGCTGAGAAAATATGAACTCCGGTTGCGTCACGCCGCCAGCACCGACGAACTGACTGGTCTCGCCAATCGTCGGGCGTTCTTCGAATACATCATCCAAAATCGCGGCGACGCACCCTTGACGGTGGCTCGCCTCAAGCTCTCACATCTAAAGCACCTCAATGACACCTACGGTCCCCAAAAGGGTGACGAAGCCCTCATCGCCATGGCCGGTTTCCTGCGCCGCACCTTTGCCGACGCCGTTCTCTGCCGATTCGGCGGCGGTGAATTTCTCATCGGGCAGATCGGCGCGGAACTTTCCGTCGCCTTCAAGGAAAAATTTTTAGACATGCTGATTCACATCCGCCAGTGTTGTGACGCGGACAAGAATCCTCTATTGCACTCTGCCAACATGGGGATCACCGCCACCGACGACTCGCAGGTTCCACTGGATAAACTCATCCGGCAAAGTGACTTGGCTCTCTACTACGCCCGCAGCTTAGGCGAAGGTCAATGCTGCATCTTCTCCGAAATCATCAGCGAATAACCGTTTACGTTGCCAGGAACCAAATGAGCTCTTTCGGACCGCCAGACCCGTACGACTGCCAAGATTGCGACAACAATGCGAGAGCCGTATGGACAATAAAAAATCCTCAATTATACGTACTACCACAAAAAGCGGTATGGCACCGACGTTTTCGCGTCGAAACCATACCGCTTTTTATCGGATTTCTGGCCCGTCGATTATTTTACCTTAGCCACTACATCTGCCGTGAGATCGACGCCGCCGAAAAGCACCGCCCCCGCCTCGACCACGGTTTTAATGCCCTTTTCCTTCGCTACGTCAGCCACGGCCTTCCGGACTTTCTCCCGCACTGGAACCATGAGTTCCTCATCGCGCTGTGACAGCTGCTGGGTCAACTTCTGTTGAAGCGCAGCCCGCTCCACTTCTTCCATATCGGCCCCCTGGGTCTCAAACTGCTGCTGCAATTTATCCCGCAGAGCAGCCAGCTCCTTTTGGATGTTGGGCAGTTCCGGGCAGGCACCAAACACCGCGTTCAGCTGAACGTAGCCAATATCTGTCGACGCGGCCAAAGCGGAAGACGGCATGGCGCAAAAGAATGCGCCCCAAACAAGCGCTGCGGCGAGAAACAGTTTTTTCATAGAATCGTCTCCTGTTATCCATAATTTTATAGAAAAGGAACACGGCGTATATCCGCGCCTCGTCTACCCTACAGGCCTTTCCGGCAATTTATTTTTTCTTGGCCGCCGGCGCGTCTCCATTCTCGATCGCGCTGTCCCGCGACCAGACAATCCGCATGAAGTCTTCGTAAACGCTGTCCAAATGCTGGACGAGAACGCTGAGCATGAGCTGGATCATCTTGCAGTCAAAGGTCGCGTCCACAAAAGGCAGGCAGATATCCAGATAAACTAAGCCGTCGGGGCGCAGGTAATACTTGAAGATCTTGTATTTGAGATTGAGATCATTGATGTACTCGGCCACTCGGTCACGCTTATCAGCCGCGATGCCGGACACAATCTGAGTCCGAATCAGGGTAAAGACGCTGGTGTCGATAAAAATAGCCATGGGCAGAATCTGCCCTTTTGTTTCTACCCGCGAACGGAATACCACCGTTTGATACTCGTCATCCAATGTCTCCGTGCTGAATACATTGATATCGTTTTCCATCAAAAACTCTTGAAACTGGAGCGCCTTGGCGTTCGTTTCCACACCTTTCCCCCGTGGTGCAGACGCTTTTACCGACTTTTCTTTTCCCGTCGTGTTTTCTTCCCCAGACGCTTTCGCGTCGTCCCGTTTCGTTGCCATTTCTTTTCCCTCCCCAAAGATGAATTCTTCTTTATTATACACAGCAACCGTCAAAAGGCCAAGATAGACTACTTCATTTTAATTTATTCCGCATCTGATCCAAGAGACCACGCAGCGGACCGCGCGCCAAAAGCCAGATGACGACAGCCAAAAGGAACCAGCCGGCCAGATGCAGCCCCGCCCACCATTTCAAATTCTGTAAGCCGCCGTCCTCCCAGCAGCGCATCATGATGGAGCCGCTGGACAATAAAAACGCCGTCAGCCAGTATAAGATCCAAAATTGCTTCACGCACATTCTCCCCTCTGCCCTCGTGGGGTAAAATACTGTCATTGTTTTATATTGTACACCAGAAGTGTGGCGGCGGCAAATTCTTGAATCCCCCGGTCCGCTCTGCTATACTGAAACATAGAGCATCACCGCTGTACGCGGTGAAGGGAGCATCTTGCATGACGAAACTAAATCGACCGACGGCAGAAAACGATTTTTTGCTGCGATTAGAGAGACATCTTCGTGTCCTTGCTGATCCGGCCTATCAAAAATTCCAGTCCCGACTCATTCCCACTTTACCCCCTGCGACCCTCTTAGGCGTCCGCACGCCGGCCCTGCGAAAATTCGCTAAGACATTCGCCAAAAAACCGGAAGCCGCGGTTTTTTTACAATGCTTACCCCATCGTTTCTATGAAGAGAATCTTCTGCACGTCTGGCTGGTGGGGGAAATGACCGACTACCGTGCCTGCCTGGCCGCCGTCGATCGCATGCTTCCCTTTGTTGACAACTGGGCCGTCTGCGATACCTTCACGCCGAAAGTCTTCGCTCGCTACCATCAGAAATTGCTCCGCGAGATTCCCCGCTGGCTGTCGGCTCCGCACCCCTACACGGTGCGCTTTGGCCTCTCCATGCTCATGCATCATTATCTGAAAGAAGATTTTCGCCCCGAATATCTCGATTGGGCGGCCAATGTAACCCATGAAGATTATTATGTGAAAATGATGGTGGCGTGGTATTTAGCTACGGCACTGGCCGTGCAGTATGACGCCACAATTCCTCTCCTGGAAGGAAACCGCCTCGACCCGTGGACGTACCGCCGCGCCATTCAAAAATCTCTGGAAAGCTACCGCATTACACGGGAGCATAAAATCTACCTGCGAAAATTGCGGGAAGCACGATTCTCCCGCTCGAAAAGGAGAGGATGATTCCATGACTCGCCAAAAAAATATCGCCTTCGCCTTAGTGGGACTGCTCCTCGCCGGTGCGCCGCTGGGCTTTGCGGCAGAAAATACCGCCGCGAAGGAGATCCTTGCCGACCAACCATTGTCTCTCGCCCCGTCCCCTCTCACGGACCAATTTTGGCTGGACCGAAACGGTCCGGCAGGGGACGCGCTTTTAGCTTCCGAGGAAGGAATAACCGCGATCAATTCCGCCATTCGCGAAGAGGATCCCCTCTCCGCGGACGTCGCGAACTACCCTGCGTCTCTCCCCACTGCCCAAATCCGTGCCTACATCGCGGTGGCCGCGGCGGACGCCCTCACCGAAGAACTCTGGACAAGCGGGCGACCTGTCACCGAGGCAGAACGATCCGCCGCCCGCCGATCACTGACCTTCGACGCGCTTGGCGAAACAATACCAACACGGCGAGCGGTGACAATCCGCCGGGCCAATCTTCGTCTCCTTCCCATGGAATCGGCTTGGTATGAGAAGGACGATCCCTTTCAGGACGATTGCCTGCAAGGAACGGCCGTCGATCCCGGCGAACCGGTGCTCCTCTTGGGAACGAATCGCGACGGTTGGCACTTCGTGCAAATGCGAAATTATCGCGGGTGGCTCCCGGCCGACGCGCTGGCTTTGGCCGACGATGACGACTGGAAACTCTTTGCCCGTCCCCCGCAGTTTCTCGTAGTGACCGCCAGCCGTGTATCCGTCTCTCTTCCTGTCTCTCCCCCCGCTTCCACCATAAAGAAAAAAACGCCTGGCGTCCCCCGGCGTTCCCAAGAACTGCCCCCCAGCGTCACTTCCCATCCGGCGGAAACTGCCCTGCTCTTTCAAATGGGGAGCCGCCTGCCGCTTTCCCGCAGCACGGCAGATGGCTGGGAGGTTATCCTGCCGACGGCACAAAGCGGCCGCCTCGTCCCCAAAGTTGTCACGATCCCGCGAGAGGAAGAACATTTTCACGAAGGGTATCTGCCTTATACAATGAACTCCCTCATCCGGCAAGCCTTTCGCTTTTTAGGCGCACCCTACGATTGGGGTGGCCAAGAAGGCAGCGTGGACTGTTCCTCCTTCGCAGCAGATATCTACCGCACCGTGGGCATTGAACTGCCTCGGGATGCGGACGGGCAGGAGGCGGTCACGTCTCCCCAGTGGCACTTCGAAGGGAAAAGCGGCCCGGAGCGCTACGCCATCCTGCAAGCCGTTCCCCCGGGCAGTCTCCTCTTTCTGCCGGGGCATGTCATGATGTACTTAGGCATGGACGACGATGGAGCCCCCCTCGTCATCCATGCTCTGTCCCGCCGCCTGTCCTTTTCGCCCGAAGGCCAATTTCTCTCTGGGGAACCGGTGCGGCGCGTTGTCGTCTCAGGCCTTTCTCTCCCCTGCGCTTCCGGACGCACCTTCTTTGAAGAACTGACCTCCGCCGGAACGATGCGCTCGTCATCCTAAAAGACAGCCGCGTAAAATCCATGTCACAGGAAAGCCCGCGATGAGCGCGCCATGACAGCGCATTCATTGCGGGCTTTAATTTATACACTTTTTAGGATAGCCGTTCCAGTGCCCGGTGAGCGATGTCACGGCGGTGGTATTCCCCGTCGAAATGAATTTTCCCGACGCCTTCATAGGCCTTCGCGACGGCGGTTTTAATATCGGCCGCCTGTCCTACGACGTTTAACACGCGGCCGCCGGCGGTAACGATCCGGTCGTTCTCCCCTTTTGTCCCGGCTTGAAACACCAGTGTGCCCGCCTCTTTCGCTGCTGTAAGGCCGGTGATTTCTTTTCCTTTTTCGTAGTGTTCAGGGTAACCCCCCGCTGTCATCACC
>CAJPQU010000093.1 GCA_905372875.1 uncultured Schwartzia sp.
GCGATATCTGCCGCCTTGCCGGGGTCGAGGACGCGACCCAGGAATTAGCCTATGGACAACCGATGCCGATTCCGCAGGAAGCGATTGTGCGATTAAACCCCGATATCTTTTTTGTTCCCAACTGGAATTATGACGGCCGTCATGATCCGGACCTTTTGATCCGTTCCATCGTCGAGAATCCTTCGTATCAGACGACGAACGCGGTGCGCCGGGGCGAAGTGAAAAAGCTGCATGGTTCTTATATCTTGTCGCTTTCCCAATATATCGTCGACGCCGTAGAGGAAGTCGCCCGACTGTCCTACCCGGAGATGTTTTCCCTTTGACGGAAAGCCGTGCGGAAGGAATTGGTGGTCGTCATGACGCTGACGGAAGCCGCTGTTTTAGTCCGGCGGCGGAAGCGACGCTACTTGGAAAGAAATCTGATTGAGGTATTCCTTAGGGTTTGAGGTCATCCAGTGATTGCGCAGCGGCATGACATAGACATCACTGACCGGAACCAGACCGTTTCGGGCCATGAATTTTTGGAGCGCTTGGGATACCTCGGGCGCACGGCTGTGGAAAGTGCCGGAAAAGCGCAAGGTCAGATAGGAGCCAGCGGGGCGGGTGAAGATATGCGCATCGCCGGGCGAATGGTTTTGATTGACCGTGGAAAAGAATGCTGTGGCGCGGCCTCGTCCCTGGGAGAGAAAATCCTCTTTGGTGATGATCCAGCCGATGGCCCGTTCCTTAAAATGCCGCTTGGAAAAGACCTTTAAGTTATGCCGCGCCAGCGTGAAAATGACGTCGCGCCCCTCGGTATTCTGGTTAAGGGGACTCAGGTAAAATTTCTTTTCGCGGCGGTAATTCAGCATGATCTGATCCAACAGACTGCTATTCGCTTTCTCAAACTGCTGAAAGGCAATGGCGATATCGTTTCGGATTTTCTCATTTTGCCGGATGGTTTCGAGGCAGGCCTGATCCTTTCGCTCCAGCAGCTTCCGCAGGTTTTCCGGGCTGCGGTCTTTCAGATAGGCTTGAATTTCCGGGAGGGGAATGTCTAATTTTCGCAGGTTAATGATGATTTCCAGCGTCAGATATTGTGAGAGCGAGTAATAGCGATATCCGTTATCGGAGATGAATTTTGGTTCCAATATGCCTCGCCGATCATAATAAAGAATGGTCTGCTTCGACAGCATGAACATTTTGGCCAGTTCGCCGGCGGTGTAAAATTCGTGCAGATTGGGTCCCATGAAGCGTCACATCCTTTTTGCGTACTTTGTCGCAGAAGATATTATACTATAAAATGAATATGTTTCAACTGAATTTTAATAATGATCGAGGTAGTGGAGAAGATTTTAGGAAGTACGGATAAAATGAAGTCCGTTAGATTGGCGCAGAGAGGGCGGAAAAGATATGCCAAGATGGCGGCGCTGAATTTATCCGTGCTTCCATGGAAAAAGGAGCGCGTATGAAAACATTGTGGCGGTGGTTGGTCATCGGATGGCTGTCTGTTTTGACGGCGGGCTGCATACCGGCGGCGTTGCCGACTGACGCACCGCACGGCGAGAGCGGATCGGGCTATGATGTGGTAGACGATCAGGGAACGGTGGTGCATTTGCCGCATAAGCCCCGGCGCATCATGACGGCGCATTTTCATTTGGATTGTATGCTGCTGGGCATTGTGCGCGAGGAGCGGGTTGTCTCTGTTACAGCAACGTTGGATCGGCCGGATGTTTCCTATGCTGCACCGGAGGAATTTTCAAAACCGCAGCGCAATGCTTCGCCGTTTCCAAGCATGGAGTACATCGCGGCGCTTCAGCCGGATCTTATCTTCGTGCGCTCTTCCTTTGGCGAAGATAAGATTCAGAGCTGTCGGGATATGGGTATTCCGGTATACGTTTCCGAGATTCCCCGGGATTTTGACGAACTCAAGGCGAAGATTCGCGGCATCGCGGCAGCGACGGACGAGGTGGATGTTGGCGAGACTCTGATCGAGAAAATAACAGGGTTTATGGAGGAAACGTGGCAGGCGATTCCCGAGGAGGTAGCTTATCAGAAGTCTTGTGTGCTGGTGTCCAAGATGAACCATGCTTACGGAGGCAAGGGGTGCTTTTTCGACGAAATGTGCCGCCTGGCGAAAGTAAGGAATGCGGTGGCGGATATGGGAATATGGAACGGGCAGGAGATCAGCAAGGAGATCGTTGTCAAGGCGAACCCCGATTACCTGCTGACCGAAGGGGGCGGCAGCTATGGCGATGCGGCAGCCGCGGCGCAGGAATTATTGGAAGATCCCGCTTTTGAGACCCTTTCAGCCGTGAAGGAAGGCCATGTACGAGGGGTACGCTCGCGATATTTATATAATTCCAATCAGAACTGCATTTATGCGATACGCCATTTGACGAATATCCTTTACGGAAATATTCTGCCCGAGATACCGGAAATTTTTCTCAAAGGTTATTGACTATACCATTACTGTATCGTTTATAGGAAACACTGATAAAATGAAGTCCGACAGATTGGTGCAGATTTTTTGACCTCTCAAGGAGACAGACCGGACGCATAGCAGGGCTATGCGGAGGATTTGTCGACGCAGAGGGGGCGGAAAATCTGCGTCAAGGTGGCGGGGCTGAATTTATCAGTGCTTCCTATAGTAAAAGGCAGGAATTCTTACGTGTTTGAGAGAGGTGGGGGGCGCGTATACGTATGGGAAAGTCGAATTTCAGGTCTTGTACCTTTCTTTAGAAGGCGAATGGGAAGCGCAGGCGGATCAGGGATGAGAAGCCCAATGACTTGGCTCTTGCCATATATAAAATACTGAAGGTAAAATGAAATAGTTTAATAATTTTCTTGACTATATACCGGGTATATGGTTTACAATAATTCTAATTGCGGCTTCACAGCAGGGGAAAGAAGCGACGGCTATTTTATTTTTGTGGGAGGATGCGTAACATGAATCGAAAGCAAAAACGACTTTGGATGGCGGTGTCATTGTCGCTGTTTACGGCCTGTCCTTTGGCGGTGGAAGCTGCGGGGAACGGGTCTTCTGTGGAGGGACAAACTGAGGCGATAGAAGAATATGCTTTGGACGACATCGTGGTCACGGCAACGCGCACGCCGGTGGAAGGGGCGAAGGCCGACGCTAATTTGACTGTCGTGACTGCGGAGCAGATTGCGCGTAACCATTATCGGGATGTCACGGACGTGATGCGGGATGTTCCGGGGGTGACGGTTCATCAGTATGCTTTAGCTGGGTATAATAACAGTAACGGTCTTTATATTAACGGATCAGATGATGTGGTCATTTTGGTCGATGGCGTTAAGCAAAATTATGCCGGTGGCAAAGCGGCCTCATTGGCAAGCGCGATGAAGGATCTCGATAATATTGAACGCATTGAAGTTTTGCGTGGATCCGCTTCGACATTGTACGGTTCTGACGCTAAGGGTGGGGTCATCAATATCATCACCAAAAAGGTTAACCGATTAAAGACGAAGATTCAGGCTGCCTATGGCAGCTATGAGCATCAGCAGTACAGCGTAGCGAATGAAGGGCGCATGGGGGACTTCGACTGGCGTGTGATGTATCAAAAGGACAAGAGCGGCGATTTTTCGGATGCTCATGGAAATACGACACCGTCG
Source organism: uncultured Schwartzia sp. (assembly GCA_905372875.1). Classification (GTDB taxonomy): domain Bacteria; phylum Bacillota; class Negativicutes; order Selenomonadales; family Selenomonadaceae; genus CAJPQU01. Next base: position 3,616 of record CAJPQU010000093.1, read on the forward strand.
AAGCTTGATGCTGATTCGGTTGATCTTCATGCGGGATATGATTTGAGTAAGGCATCGCGGCTCGCCTTCAATTTCCATGCGTATAAAGATACGGATAAATGGCAGGCGCTTTATGAGTATTTGAGGGGAGATCCCATCAGTGATGGGCGTTACGACACATTTAATTGGGATATGGTTTATGATGCGAAGATTGATGACACGACGAAAAATCAGCTGGTGATAGCTCGCAGTAAATATTATTACGCGCTTAGAGAGGGAACGCCAAGACAGTATGCTTTAGATGTATGGGGTTGGAAGATCAGTGATCAGTTCGATAAAAAATTAGGTGACCATCTCTTAACGGCTGGTTTTGAATTTACCAGGGATGAGACGAGATCGCCGGCCTCCTCGGTCCTCATTAACCGTTCTTATTATCTTCAGGATCAGTGGGGAATAGCCCCGGAAGTGAAATTGACGGCAGGGATTCGACATGACCGAAATTCAGGGTTCGGTAGCCATAACAGCCCCAGTATCAGTATCGGTTATGATATTGATTCGGCAACGCATTTCTATGCTTCCTACAGCGAGTATTTTCTGACACCGAGCCCCAGTAATCTATTTCATCCCATTTATGGGAACAGAAATATGAAACCAGAGTCTGGGCATACGAAAGAAGTCGGCATCAATCATGATTTTGGCCATGGTCTCAATGTCTCGGCTCATTATTTTCAGCGTCAATCAAAAGATCGCATTGGCTATAACAGGAGGATTGGACGTTATGCAAATGTGGGAGATGAGGGAGCGCACGGTTGGGATGTACAGTTAGTGAAACGGTTCGATAAACATGTGCAGACGCGTTTGAGCTATACGCGCCTAAATGTTACGGCGACGGATGATCGAGAGGCGAATCGGGATGGTTATCTGCCTATCGGTCAGTGGAATTTTGGGGTTGATTATGAGAATCGGGGATTTGATGCTTCTCTTTCAGCACGGGGCTATATTGACCGGCCGGGAGCGAAGAAAGATCCCATCGGAGCGTTTTTCCCGACGTCTACCTATTGGGTGTTTGATTTAGCGTTGAACTATCAGATGACACAGAACGCAAAAGTGTTTTTTAAGGTCAATAATCTTTTCAATCAATTCTATGCAGAACATTCCAATGCTCGTGTGCAATGGGGCGGAGCTGCTGAACAGTGGTGGACTTCACCGGGGCGTAATTTTATGCTCGGCGTAGAGTATAGTTTTTGATCTGTCGTTTGCTAAAAAGGCTGTCGCAGGAAGGTGCGGCAGCCTTTTTGCGGCGAAGAAGTCTGGAAAATTTACCATGGGGTGAATGTTTCATGGATCGAAGGGATACGTTTAGATGTGGGGTGATGGTTTGCGAAGGTGGATGAAATTCCTTGGTTGTTTGGCAGGGGTTTGGCTGTGCTTGTGTTTCGCCGGGTGCCACACGCCGACAGGAGCCGTTCAGGAGGGAGCGAAGGAGACGGGCTATACGGTCATCGACGCCCGGGGGACGGCGGTGTATATCCCTAAGAAGCCACAGCGTATTTTGTCGGGGAATCTGTCGTATGATACCATTATCGCCGGTTTGGTGACACCGGATCATTTGGTGGCGGTCAATGTGCTGGATACGGATTCCCAGTCGTCGTTTTTTGCCGAGGAGGCAGTGAAGATACCGACGAGGATTTATACGTTTACCAGTATTCCGCTGGAAACGGTTATCAAGACACAGCCGGATCTCATTATTGTGCCGGGGTGGATCGCGGCGGATCATATTGAAAGTTATCGTCAACTGGGCTATCCGGTTCTGGTCTGCCAAGGGCCGGATAATATTGAGGAAGCGAAGGCGGCCATACGGTTAGTGGCTCAAGCGCTTCAGGAGGAAGCGGCCGGAGAACGAGTCGTGGCGGAGATGGAGCGGCAGCTTACGGAAATTGACACGGTGTTGGCGGCGCGTACGGATCGGCGTCCGGTGGGGATGCTGATCTCGCAGATGCAGAGTTATGGCGGCCCAGGGTCTATGTACCATGAGTTGTGTACCCGGGCTCGGATAGAAAACGGGATAGAAAAAGCGGGCTTAAAAAACGGCGAATTCCTATCGAAGGAACTCGTCGTCAAGGCCAATCCGGACTTCTTTTTGGCAGCAACGCCGCATGAGGTGGACAGCTATGGCTCGGAAGCGTTCCGGGAGAAATTTTTGAGCGATCCAGCGCTGGCAGAGCTTCCCGCCGTCCATCAGGTGCGCTTTGTCCCCGCTCGGTATCTCTATGCCGCGTCCCAGAATTTAGTCTACGCCATCAAGGGGCTAGCGAACGCTGCCTATGGGAATGTCTTTGATATGTCGGAGGAACATCTCATTCGCGGCTATTGATTTATCCTACTGCTTCACGGAGTGCGCGCACTGGGAGGAAGAGCTTTACGATGTGGCGCTCGAAGGAAGTGGTTTCCCAGTCGTCTTTGACGGGCTGAATGTAGATGTCTCCCGAGGGTTGGAGCTGGTTCCGTTCCAAATAGGCAGACAGTTCCGTGTGAATTTTGGGAGCCATGCGATAGTAGGTACCGCTGAAATAGATGCAGACGAAAAGACCGCCGGGGAGAATGGTGACCTCGGGGGCATCCTGCTCGGGGGCGAGGGGAATGAAGTATTTCCATGTCGCGCGGAAGTTTTTGGCAAAGAAGCTGTCTTGCCGGAGAATCCAACCGGTGGGAGCGGAGCGAAAGGTATGGCGATCAAAGAGCCGTTGCGTATGTTCGGCGAAGGCGGTGATCCGGTTTTGCGGGTCGCGGTCTGTGACCGGCGGGCTGACGAAGAGCCGCTGCACGGGCAGGGTGAGGGTCTGAAAGACGTTTAAGGTCAGATGGGTTTGTTCTTCGAGCAGCGCCAGCAGGTGGCGGACGTTCTGCTGTTTTTGGTGAATAGTTTCAATGATGGTATCGCCCAGAGCAAGCTGGTGCTCTAACAGCCGGGTGAGGGCGGCGGGGCTGCGGTGATCTAAAAAGACTTTGATGTCTTTCACCGATACGTCTAATTTTCGCAGGTTTAAAATGATTTCTAATTCTAAATATTGACGGACATCATAGTAGCGATAGCCGTTTTCGTGGACGAAGGTGGGGACGAGGAGCCCGACATTGGCGTAATACATGAGGGTCTGCTTGGGAAGGCCATAGAGGGCGGCCAATTCTCCGATGGTATAGTATTGGCGTCGTTCTTTGCCGGTCATGACGTTTCCTCCACTGAAAGGATTTTTCTTATTTTAACATTTTACTGAGAACTTGAACAGCAGTATAATAGTAAACGATATAGTTTTGGCGGCGAAGCACCGTGGATCACGATTCTTTGCCTATTCGGTAAAAGAATGGGCAGTGAGCCGTAGGCGTGGCGGCCATAATAACTTTGGGGAAAGGAACAGAGCGGATGGTGCCGTTGAAGCTCTTAGTCATGAGCCTGACAGGCCGGTGTAATTTGGTTTGTCGATATTGCTATGCTTCGGAGCAGGATGCGGGGATGATGGATTGGGAGACATGCCGCCGGGCCATTGATTTGGCGGCCGCGCCGGGGGAAGCGTTCGTATTGCAGCTTTCCGGCGGGGAACCTCTCTTAGCACTGTCGCTGATACGAAAATTGACGGCGTATATTCGCGCGCAGAAGATTCCGGCGCGCCTTCAGATCCAGACGAATGGGACGCTGCTCACGGAGGAGGCGGCAGATTTCCTGGCAGCGGCGAAGTTCGGTATCGGTGTGAGCCTCGATGGCCGCGCGGCAGTGAATGATGCCATGCGTTGCTATTTTGACGGGCGCGGTGCATGGGCGGATACGGTGGAGGGCATTCGGCGACTGGGACGCCGCGGCATCGGTGTAGGATTGACCTGCGTGGTGACAGCGGGCAATGTGGAGACGTTGGCGGATATCGTGGACGTGGCCTATTTTTTAGGAAATGTCAAAAAGATCGGCTTTGATCTTCTCCGGGGACAGGGCCGCGGGGGTGGGCAGAAGGCGGCGCCGCCGGAGAAGGTAGAAGAAGCGATGGCGGCGGTACTGGCGCGGGCGGAGAAATTAGCTGCGCTCACAGGGCGGCGGATCAAGTTCACGCAAGTGGAGCAGGCCAAGGCGATCGGCAGAGGGAATATCTGCGGCTTCGCGCATTGCCACGCCATGAATGGGGC
>CAJPQU010000094.1 GCA_905372875.1 uncultured Schwartzia sp.
CTTTACAGGAGGCCATCCGCATTCGCAATCAGGTGCTGCGGATGTTTGAGCAGGCCAGTCGCTTAGAGGATGCGGCGGAGCGCTGCCGCCTTTTGACTTTTGTCTGCGTGGGGGGCGGACCCACCGGGGTGGAGTGCGCCGGGGCGTTGTCGGAGATGATCTATGACGTCCTATCCCGCGAGTATCACGGGATAGACTTTTCCGAGGTTCGCATTCTTTTGGTAGAGGCCATGGATAAAGTGCTGCCCATGATGCCGGAGGCCTTGCAGCAGGAAACTTTGCGGGTGCTGCGGGAGGTGCGGCGGGTCGATGTGCGCCTCAACACGCAGGTGATGGATTACGACGGCCAAGAGCTGATCCTGCAAGGGGGCGCGAGCGTGCCCACCAATACGGTCATCTGGACGGCGGGGGTCAAGGCGGTATCTCTCATGAAGGCTTTAGGCACGGAATTAGATCGTGCGGGGCGCGTGGTGGTGCAGCCCACCCTCCAGATTAAAGAGTACCCCAACATCTTCGCCCTCGGCGACTGTGCCTGCTTCCTGCAGGAGGGGCGGCCACTGCCCACGGTGGCCCCAGTGGCCACTCAGCAGGCCGTGGCCTGCGCCGCTAACATCAAAAAGCTTATGGCCGGGGAGACACCGCTCGCGACATTCTCCTATCGGGACGTTGGCGCTATGGCCACGATATGCCGCGGTCACGCCGTCGTCGCCATAGGAAACTGGCAAATGAAGGGGTTCTTCGCTTGGACGGCATGGATGGCAGTCCATCTCCTGCGCCTTGCCGGTGCCTACACAAATTTTACCGTGGTGTACAAATGGTTTTGGAATTTTCTCTTTGGGCTGCGCTTGGGCCGGGTCATCAGCGATACGGAGATGAAGGACTGAGACCGAGGGCGGGCCGACTTGATAAGCAAAGCCCCTGCCGAATGGTCGGCAGGGGCTTTTGTGTCATGTTTTTTCTTTTCGCTTTTTGAGCCGATCTACCCGGGCCTTGCGGCGGCTTTCCGCCTTTTCGCTGGCCGCGTCGTTTTGCCTCTTCTTCGCGTAATCTACGCCTAACTTCATGATCTTGTGCCGCACCGTCATCATCGGGTGGCGCACCAGCATACCGCGGCGCGATCCCTCCATGATCTCCATAAAGGCCTTGTTGTGTGCTTCGCCGAAACATTGGCGGTCGCAGCGGTCACAGACCGGCTTGGTGATGCCGTAAGGGCAGCGGCTCATCTTCGCCATGACCACTAAAAGGAGGGCGCTGCACTTAGGACAGAGCTTGCCATCGTTGGTGTTATGATGGGCGTTACAGTAGACGGCAAAGGATTTTTTGATATTTTCCCGTTCCTTGGGCAGGTTGTTTTTGACCTCTTCGATGGGGTCTTTCTTTTTGCGAAAGCGCGCTGGAATCAGTTTGGAGAGAAAGCTCATGGATGATCCCCCTTATTAAAAATTTTCCTTCCTATGATTGTAATGGGTATCGACGGTAAAAGCAAGAGGGCGAAAATTTTTCCTGCCGCGAGAGGAAAATGCCTTGCGTAATGCCATGGCAGGGATTACAATAAGGGTAAAGAACGGCAGAACGGTTTACCCTCGACGGGACTCTTGATCGGCGGGGAAATTCATCAATGGGGGAACGGGCGCCGCGGCGGCGTGTTCCCGGCAGAATGGGAGAGTGTTATGGAGAGCTTTCGCCTCACAAAAAAAGAGATGCAGCTTTTGGCAGGGAAATATCCCACCCCCTTTGTGGTTATTTCGCTGGCGCAGGTGGAGAAAAATTATGATTTTCTGCGGCGCCGCATGCCGCGGGTAAATGTGTATTATGCCATGAAGGCGAACCCCGCGCCGCGGATCATGGAAACACTGGCGCGACGAGGGGCTTCTTTTGATACGGCTTCGGCGGGGGAGATTGAGACCCTGGCCCGCATGGGGATTCCTGGGACGCGGATGATTTACGCGAACCCGGTCAAGACGCCGCAGGGGATGGCGGCCGCGGCTCAGTTTGGCGTTCGGCGCTTTACTTTCGATGATCGCAGCGAGATTGGAAAGATGGCGGCGGCGGTGCCGGGGGCGGAAGTTCTCGTGCGGGTTCGGGTGAAGAACCAGAAAGCGCTGGTGGATCTCAATGCCAAATTTGGCGCGGAGCCTGAGGCGGCGCTCCTTCTCCTGCGGGAGGCGAAGGAGGCGGGGCTTTCCCCGGTGGGATTGTGCTTTCATGTGGGCAGTCAGTCCCTTTCTCTCGAGGCTTACCATGACGCGCTGCTTTTGATGCGGCGGCTCTTTGACGAGGCGGCGGCCGCGGGGATGCCTCTCTCCCTCTTGGATATTGGCGGTGGTTTTCCCATTCCTACGGCAGACGGCGGCCGCCCAGACGCGGGCGGTCTCATGACGGCCATTGAGGCGGAGATTGAGGCTCTCTTTCTCGATGTCGAAGTCTGGGCGGAACCGGGGCGTTTTCTCTGCGGGACGGCGGTCAATCTGGTAACGTCTGTCATCGGCGAGAAGGAACGCGGCGGGCAGATCTGGTACATCTTGGATGAAGGGCTCTACGGTACTTTTTCCGGGGCGATTTTTGATCATTGGACTTTTGATTTCGTGGCCTTTAAGCCGGGGCGGCGGCGTAAGACAACGTTGGTGGGGCCGAGCTGCGACTCCATTGACTTCGTGCGACGGGATATCCTTTTGCCCAAGCTCGCGGTGGGCGACAAGCTTCTGGTGCCGGACTGCGGGGCTTACACTACGGCCAGCGCCACGACATTCAATGGTTTTGCGCTGGCGACGGAGATCTATTGGGAAGATGAACAAGCCGCCCGTCAGGTTTTCTATCGGGGGGTTCCGGCCTGAACCAACAACGCGGTCATGTTTCGTGCAGCAGTCTGTGAATGCCTTTAATATGTACGGGCTTCCCTTATCACGGCAAAGAGTCAAATCTTTGCTTCTTTCCGCTGAGTGCCTTGGCAAGTGTTCGGAGCGCTAAGTCACTCGTCATGCGCTGATCGGATCGGTTTGTTACAACGCGGCGATTATGCAGAGCAATCATCGTACAGTTATATCGGACATCGCCTCCATGGAGCAATTCATGTACCCTTATGAACCGTGAGGGCATATTACGGCAAGATACGTTGTGTGAAGATTGATGTAAGCCATCCGTTGATTTTAAGGAGTACCGTGGTTCCCGTTTATGGTGAGGAGTGAGAGTATGACCTCATTGGAAAAAATACGGAAATTGAGAGAAATCCAGTATCGGAAAAATCTGGCGAGGGTTATCACTATTGAAGATGAAAGCTTGCTTTGCAAGCCAATCCGCTTCGCAGAAGATGAAGAGGACTGGGCTTACGATGTCAAAGTGCTCAACGATCCCGCATGTGAGTATGTGGTTCTTGAGGGATGTTACATCAAGAGCATTGAGGAAGTGCCCCATCAGTCGGCGTGACTATTTCAATAAACGAATAAACAAAAAGCATTTTGCAAAATACGCAAAGTGCTTTTTTTATACCCCTTTTTAGGAGGGGTACGCATGCGAATAGAGAAAAAGAAGATGGCCTGCGCCATGACTTATGAGAGAGAACCGAGGAAGAACACGGGCGGGGGCTAAGCATATTGTGGGGTTTGCGAAAAGGGAAAGGATAGGTTAAAATAAAAAATAGATTTTGGCCTTCTTGATGGTTAGCCGCTTTTTTCACTCGTGGCGGCTGGCTGGGGTTGAGGGCGCGGATAACGGGAAATATTGGGCTGCGGGGCAGGTCGTGAGGGTGAAGGAGCGTATCGATATGCCGGGAGACGAAGAAACTTTGTTGGAAGAGTCATCGTTGGAGGAGACGCTGGGGGAAAAATCCCTGCAGCACATCCTGCAATCCATGCTGCAATCCATTGAAAACAGCAAGGGACAGATCTTTGATATTTACGAAGAGGCTAGGAACGAAGTCGAGATCAGCAAACGCAATCTGGCCGAAGTGAAGCGGCAGGCCAACGAAGTGATCGATGAAGTGGATGCGTTGGAAGCGGAGGAACAGAAGGAGAAGCAGCGGCTGGTACGGGCCAGCAGCCGGTTTACGGACTACTCCGAGGAGAAGATTCAGCAGGCCTATGAGGCAGTGAAGATGATCCAGGTGCAGCTCGGCATCGCCCGGGAGAAGGAGCGTCAGCTTCGCCAGCAGCGCAATCAGATGGAGCTTCGCTTGCAGCATCTGCGGCGAACGGTGGTGGCGGCGGAGCGCTTGGCTATGCGGATCAGCTCCATGCTGAGCTTCCTTGGCTCCCAGATCAGCGACGTAGTGGCCCAGATGGAGGAAGCGTCCAAGAGCCGCTTCCTGAGCGCGGCCATCATTCGGGGCCAGGAGGAAGAGCGCTTCCGGGTCTCCCGGGAAATTCACGACGGCCCGGCGCAGGAGATCGCGAATCTCATCATGGAGGCGTCTGTGGTCGAGCGGCTGGTGGACATTGATCCCGACGAGGCGAAGCTGAATCTTCAGGAGATGCGGCGGCATATGCGGTCCTGCATGAGCGGCATCCGGCAGATCGTCTTTGATATGCGTCCCATGGCCCTGGATGATCTGGGCTTTTTGGCGGCAGTGGAGCAGCTTATTCGTCGCTATAAGGAGCGGGACATGCTGGACGTCCAGCTGGCGGTGGAAGGCCGGGAGATTCCCGTGCCACCGCATATCAAGACGGGACTTTTCCGCATCGTGCAGGAGGCCATGAATAATGTCCTGCACCATGCAGGGGTGAAGAAGGCGGCGCTGCGCATTCATTATGCGGAACCGGGAATTTCCCTTTTATTGGAGGATCGAGGCAAGGGCTTTGACGTGGAGATGCTTCATCGACAAGGAGCCAGCGCGACAGGCTATGAGCATTTCGGTATTTTAGGGATGCAGGAACGGGCCGCCATCATCGGGGCGCAGCTGACGGTGACCTCGGCGCCGGGACGCGGCACGAAGGTACATGTGCGCCTGCCTCTTCAGCCGGCGCCGGCCCCTACGTTAGGAGAAACGATACAGAAGGTGATGGGGAAGCCCCCCGCGAAAGGACAGGACGCGGAAAACAGCCCGGACGGCGGGCGGGCATGAAGGGGAATCAGCGGCGGGCGCCGCTGGCGGAAGCCGTTGAGGCTTATGCCGCCGGGGATGCCCGCCCTTTTCATACGCCGGGGCATAAGCAGGGGTTGGGGGCCCATCCTCGGCTGCGGCAGTTCATTACTTCCGAAGGACTGCGGGCTGATGTGTCCCTCATGGAAGAATTGGATGATCTCCACCATCCTACGGGCTGCATCGCCGAAGCTGAGGCGCTGGCAGCGGAACTCTACGGCGCTGAGGCCGCCTATTTCATGGTGAACGGGACCAGCGGGGCCGTTCACACCATGATGCTGGCGGCGCTCTCGCCGGGGGACGAGGTGTTGCTGCCCCGAAATGTCCATCGGTCAGTTTTTAACGGCTTGGTACTCACGGGGGCGGTCCCGGTTTATCTGCCCCCGGTGATGGACGAGCGGCTGGGGATCGCCTTGGGAATCACTACGGAAACGGTGTCCCGAGCGTTGGCGGAGCATCCGGCGGTCAAGGCGGTTCTCGTGGTCTATCCCAATTATTACGGCGTGACTTTTGATTTGCTTTCTGTCACGGCGCTGGCCCATGCTCGGGATGTGACGGTTCTGGTAGATGAGGCTCACGGCCCTCATCTGCGCTTTTCCGAGGCGCTGCCGCCGGATGCCCTCTCGTGCGGCGCGGACTTAGTGGCCCAGAGTACGCATAAACTTTTGGGATCGCTGACGCAGACCTCGATGCTCTTTCGGCAGGGGGGACGGGTGTCGGGAGAGGCGGTGCGCCGGGCGGCGGCTCTTTTGACTACGACCAGCCCCAATTATCTCCTGTTGGCTTCCTTGGATATCGCTCGGCTGCAGATGGCGGTGTATGGGGATGATCTCGTTGGTCGGGCGGTACGCCTCGCTGAGGGCGTGCGGCGTGTGGTGAACGATTCGCCGGGATTGTGGTGCTTCGGCGAAGAATACATGGGCCGTCCCGGGGCCGAGGCCCTTGATGTGACGAAAGTGACGGTGCAAACGGCGTGGCTGGGGCTCTCTGGGAGGGCGGCGGCGGATATTCTGCGGCGGGACTATCATATTGCCTGTGAGTTGACGGATGCCTACAATGTGCTGTTCCTTTTAACTCTGGCGGATCGGGAAGAAGAGGCGCTCTTTTTGGCGAAGTCCTTAAAAGATTTGGCCATTCGTCATCGCTGTTCTCCCTTGGAGCGACCCCATATCTCTTTGCCGGAACTTCCCTCCCAAGCTGCCGCCCCTCGGGAGGCGTTCTTTGCTCCTTCGGAAGCAGTGCCCTTTCCCGAGGCGGCGGGGCGCGTGGCGGCGGAAGAGATTGCTTTTTATCCGCCGGGGATTCCTGTGCTTTGCCCCGGGGAGCGTATTTCCCGCGAGCTCCTGGCGTATCTGCGGGAAGTGACAGCGCTGGGGCTCCGGGTCACGGGGCCGGAAGACGTGACGCTGACGACGATTCGGGTATTGCGGTAGGAGGACATGATGGGAAAGGGTACGCTTATCATCTTGGAAGCGGGGGACGCCTCCGGCAAGGCGACGCAGACGCGTCTTCTGGAAGAGCGGCTGAAGGAGGCGGGGAGATCGGTGCGGCGGGTGGAATTTCCCGATTACGCCGCGGACTCCTCGGCTTTGGTCAGAATGTACTTGGCGGGGGATTTCGGGAAAGAGGCAGACGCGGTGAGCCCTTATGCGGCCTCCGCTTTTTTTGCCGTGGATCGCTACGCTTCCTATCAGATGAAATGGAAGGAATATTACGAGAGCGGAGGCATCGTGCTGGCGGATCGCTACACCACCTCGAACATGGTGCATCAGGCGGTGAAGATTGAGGATGCGGCGGAGCGGGAAGCGTACATCGCCTGGCTCTCCGATTTTGAGTACGATAAATTGGGCCTGCCCCGCCCCGACGGGGTCATTTTTCTGGATATGGCCCCGGCGGTGAGCGATCGACTGCTGACAGCCCGCGCGAAGGCCGAAGGGCGAGGGGATATTCACGAGACGGATCGGGCGTATCTTCACCGCTGTCACGAAGCTTACCGAAAAGTCGCGGCCCGGTTCGGCTGGCATCGCATCCTTTGCAGCGTGGATGACGCCCCGCGCCCGGCAGAGGACATCGCCGCTGAGGTCTACGCGGCGGCCACGGCAGTAATCGAGGGGAAGGCGACATGATCAAAGAAGTTTTGGTGGTGGAAGGGAAGATGGACGTAGCCGCCATCCGCCGCGCCGTGGAGGCGGACTGCCTCATCACCGGAGGATTTTCCCTGTCGCGCCGGTCCCTCAGCGATATTGAAAAAGCCTATGAAAAGCGCGGCATTATCATCCTCACCGACCCGGATACGGCGGGAGAGCGGATCCGCCGTTTTCTTGCGAAGCGTTTTCCAGCGGCGAAGCACGCTTTTATCCCCCGGGAGGAAGCTACGGCCAATGATGATGTGGGGGTGGAACAGGCCTCTCCCGCTGCGATTCGTGCCGCCTTGGCGAAGGTGCGGACCATGGATTGGACGCCCAGGGAGACCTTCACGATCATGGAT
>CAJPQU010000095.1 GCA_905372875.1 uncultured Schwartzia sp.
TATCGGCGGGTAGGTATTCGCTGGACATTGATTCTTTCCACTATTTCCTGTGTTTTGACGGTAATTTTCCGTCGGGAGATTTTTTCCCTTTACTCTAATTCACCAGAAGCAATCGCTCTGAGCGGGACGGTCATGGTGCTGGCTGCTTTAGTGAGCTATCCTGAAGCCCACGCCCTTGTCGCCGCTGGTATCTTGCGGGGAAGCGGACGGACGGCTTCTGTTGCGGCTTACTCTTTCGTCAGCGTCACCATCCTGCGCCCCATTATGACGGCGGTCTTTTTCTACGTTTTTGAATGGGGGATCACCGGCATTTGGATGGCCCTCCTCTTCGATCAATGTATTCGGGCGTTCTGCGCTGAGTTTTTAGTCCATCGTCTTGACTATATGCGAGTTCCCGCGGCGACTTGATTTTCTCTTCGTCTTGATTTGTGTTATACTGGTGATCGTGGAATACGAGGAGGAGAAAAGCCAATGGTCAAGTATGATCCGAAATCGGCGCGGGCGGAGGAATTTATCCATCACGGAGAAATTCTCGATACACTGACCTACGCGGCGGAAAATAAAAGCAATCGGGCGTTGATCAAGCGGCTTTTGACCCGGGCGGCGGACTGTAAGGGGCTGTCCCATCGGGACGCGGCGGTGCTTTTGGAATGTGACCAGCCGGATCTCAATGAAAAAATATTTCATTTAGCGCGCAAGATTAAAGAAGAACTCTACGGACAGCGCATCGTCCTCTTTGCGCCCCTCTATCTTTCCAATTATTGTATCAACAGCTGCGTCTACTGTCCTTATCACGCGAAAAATAAAAATATCCGTCGGGTGAAGCTAACCCAAGAGGAGATTCGCCGGGAAGTCATCGCCCTTCAGGATATGGGGCATAAACGGTTAGCCCTCGAAACCGGCGAGGATCCTGTGCATAATCCCATTGAGTATGTTTTGGAGAGCATTCGTACCATTTATGGTATTAAGCATAAAAACGGGGCGATACGTCGGGTCAATGTCAATATCGCCGCCACGACGGTGGAGAATTATCGCAAGTTGAAAGAGGCGGGGATCGGTACCTACATTCTCTTTCAGGAGACGTATCATCGGGAAAATTATGAAAAACTACACCCGGCCGGACCGAAGCATGACTACGCGTGGCATACGGAGGCGATGGATCGCGCCATGGAAGGCGGCATCGACGATGTAGGCTGCGGCGTCCTCTTTGGCCTCAATATGTATCGTTACGATTTTGTTGGTCTTCTCATGCACGCCGAACATTTGGAAGCGCGGATGGGGGTGGGGCCGCATACCATCAGTGTGCCGCGTATCCGACCGGCGGACGACATCGATCCTGCCGCCTTCACGAACGCCATCGACGATGAGATATTTGCTAAGTTGGTGGCGGTGATTCGTCTTGCCGTGCCGTATACCGGCATGATCGTTTCTACACGGGAGTCAGAGGAGAGCCGGGCGCGGGTGCTGGACTTAGGCATTTCCCAGATCAGCGGGGGATCCTGCACCAGTGTGGGCGGGTACGACCATCGGGAGAAGCCGGAAGAAAATTCGGCGCAGTTTGAGGTCAATGACACTCGTACATTGGACGAAGTGATCCATTGGCTGCTGACGTTAGGCTATGTCCCCAGTTTTTGCACAGCCTGTTATCGGGCGGGAAGAACCGGCGATCGCTTCATGAGCCTCTGCAAGACGGGACAGATAAAAAATTGCTGCCTGCCCAACGCGCTGCTGACCCTCAAGGAATATTTGGAAGATTACGCCAGCCCGGATACTGACGCTATGGGAGAAGCCGTTGTCAGTGAACAGCTCAGCCAAATTCCCAGCCCCTCCATTCGGGAGAAGGCGGAGACCTATTTGGCGAAAATACATCAGGGAGAGCGCGATTTTCGCTTTTGAGAAATCATGGTAGGAGAAGTGCTCTTTCGTTACCGAACTTCTTCGCCTGCCAGTCTGATAAGACTAAAATAGTGAATATTTATTTTCCGATCACGGAGGCATTTGACATGCAAAAACTGAAGTTGTTAACAGTCATGGTCCTTACTGCTTTCGTTGTCATGGTTATGGCCAGCGTTGCCTTCGCAGGGCCGCAGGATTTCACCCTGATTAACAATACGGGCTATCCTATTTACGTCGTCAATGTCAGCCCTTCTAACACAGACAACTGGGAGGAAGATATCCTTGGCTCGCAGGTCCTCGGCAACGGCGAACATCTCAAGGTTTCCTTTAACGTTGGCGATCAGCGACAGTGGGATATTCAGGCAGTTTTTGAGGATGGCAGTGGCTTGGCTTGGATGGGCATTGATCTCTTCCGTGTCGCGTGCATTATACTGAATGGCGATGGCACGGCGACTTTACAGTAATTTTGGCAATACACTGTTTTCTGATCAAAATCCAAAGAAAAATCCCATCGCTTTAGCGATGGGATTTTTTATCGGAGAAAGATCATTTCGCGATGGTGTTGACTCTTCGGGCCAAATGCGATTTTTTACGAGCCGCGTTGTTCTTGTGGAACACGTTGTTGGCTGCCGCTTGGTCAATGGTCTTGCAAGCAGCTTGCAGAAGGGTCTTCGCCTCATCTGCATTACCTGCTGCCACGGCGTCCACGACTTTACGAGTCGCCTTCTTTACACGGGTCTTTTCTGCGACGTTTCGAGCGTGACGTTTCGCGTCGGATTTGACACTCAGGATCGATGCTTTAATATTCGGCAAATACTTCACCCCCTCTGCCACAAAATCACGAAGTAAATCAAATGCCCCGGGGAGTGCACCCGGTGCCCGTTGGGTACAAGATGCGGTATTCGTATCCGGTTTGCGATTTCGTTACCGACATATTGTAGCATGGCCTTTTTGAAAAAGCAACCAAGAAAATTTATATTTACCGCCTTTTCTGTAGACGGCAACCGTGACAGAATTGACAGGAATCTTGGCCCTGTGCTACAATGGGCCGGTGCGAGGGGGTCCTCGCCATCGGCGGGCATGGCGGAACTGGCAGACGCGCTGGATTTAGGATCCAGTGCCGCAAGGCGTGGAGGTTCGAGCCCTCTTGTCCGCACCAAGATAGGAACAGGCGTGACAGCGTCTTTGGGTTGCTTTTTAGGGACGGATATGCTAAACTTATAAATAATGACGGCGATGAAGAAGAGGAGTATCTGCTATAAGCGCCATAGAGAGGGAACGACAGGTGAAAGTTCCTGCGCGGCGGCAGGGAAGGTCGCTTCGGAGCTTCGCGGCTGAATCAGAGTAGGCGGCGGCGCGGCAGCGGCGTTAGGCGGTGAGCCGGGAAAAGCCCGGGAATTTAGGTGGTACCACGGAAGAGGAACTCTTTCGTCCTTTGCGGACGAAGGAGTTTTTGTTATTTCTGGGGCAGGTTTTGAATTTTCGTTTGTGATTTGAGATTGGTGGCAGGAGGAAATGGGGATGACGGAGATGGAGAATAATATTCCGAAGGTGTACGATCCGAAGACCTTCGAGAAGAAATGGTATGCATATTGGGAAAAAAATAGATTGTTTCACGCGGAGGTGGAGCCGCAGAAGACACCGTACAGCATCGTCATCCCGCCGCCCAATGTGACGGGACAGCTCCACATGGGGCACGCTATGGACAATACTTTACAGGATATCCTCATTCGCTGGCGCCGCATGCAGGGCTATAATACCCTCTGGATGCCGGGGTGTGATCACGCGGGCATCGCCACCCAGGCGAAGGTGGAGGAAGCGCTGCGGGAAGAAGGGCTGACACGCTATGACTTGGGGCGGGAAAAGTTTTTAGAGCGAGTCTGGGCGTGGAAGGAGAAGTTCGGTAATCGTATCATGTCCCAGCTGCGTTCTTTGGGATCGTCTTGCGATTGGGAGAGGGAACGGTTTACCATGGACGAAGGATGCAGCCGGGCGGTGCGCGAGGTCTTCGTGAGCCTGTACGAAGAAGGACTGATCTACCAAGGAACACGCATTACGAACTGGTGCCCCCGCTGTCATACGGCGCTTTCGGATATTGAAGTGGAGCATGAGACGGAGGTCGGGCATCTCTGGCATTTGCGCTACAGATTCGCCGATTCCGATGACTATGTGGAGATCGCTACGACACGTCCGGAGACGATGTTCGGTGATACGGGAGTCGCCGTACACCCGGAGGATGTGCGTTATCGGGAAATGGTGGGGCGGACGCTGATCCTCCCCATTGCCAACCGCCAAATTCCCCTCTTTGCCGACGAATATGTGGATCCGACCTTTGGCACGGGTGCAGTGAAAGTGACTCCGGCGCACGATCCCAATGATTTTGACATGGGGAAACGTCACGGTTTGGAGCAGATCAAAGTCATCGAAAACGACGGCACCATGGGGGAAGGCGCGGGCCGCTACGCGGGGATGGACCGCTACGCGTGCCGAAAAGCGCTGGCGAAGGAATTGGCGGCACTTGGGGTGTTAGTGGGGACGGAGGAACACGAACACGCGGTGGGGCATTGTTCCCGCTGCCACACTACGGTGGAGCCTTTGGTGTCGAAGCAGTGGTTCGTGAAGATGGCATCCTTAGCGAAACCGGCCATCAAAGTGGTGCGGGAAGGCCGCATCCGTTTCGTCCCCGAGCGCTTCACAAAAATATACGAGAACTGGCTGGAAAATATTCGCGATTGGTGTATTTCCCGTCAGCTTTGGTGGGGGCATCGCATTCCCGCTTGGTATTGCGACGACTGTGGCAAGGTGAGTGTATCCCGCACCGACCTCACGGCCTGCCCCGTTTGTGGAAGCAGCCACCTTCATCAGGACGAGGACGTCTTGGACACTTGGTTCAGCTCGGCTTTATGGCCTTTTGAAACCATGGGCTGGCCGGAGAAAACGCCGGAACTTCGGCAGTTTTATCCCACCCGTACGTTGGTGACGGGCTATGATATTATTTTCTTCTGGGTAGCCCGCATGGTGATGATGGGATTGAAATTCGGCGGGGATATTCCCTTCCACCATGTATTCATTCACGGGCTGGTGCGGGACAGTCAGGGCCGCAAGATGAGTAAATCGCTGGGGAACGGGATTGATCCCGTGGAGGTCATTGACAAATACGGGGCGGATACCCTGCGGTTTATGCTGGTCACCGGCAATACGCCGGGCAACGATATGCGCTTTTATTGGGCACGAGTAGAGGCGGCCCGGAATTTCGCCAATAAATTGTGGAATGCTTCTCGCTTTATGCTGATGAATTTACAAGGTTTCGATAGGAGTTTCGTGCCGAAGGCAGAGGACTACACGCTGGCGGATCGTTGGATCCTGAGCCGCTATGCTCGCACCAGTGCCGTCGTAACGGAGAATCTGGAGAAGTTTGAGTTGGGCGAAGCGGCCCGGGCGATCTACGAATTTATTTGGGGTGAATTCTGCGATTGGTACATTGAGTTGGTGAAGCCGCGCCTCTATGCGGAAGAAGGAGATTCCCGCCGGACAGCGCAGTATGTCTTGGGGTATGTCTTGGAGCGTACCCTACGGCTCTTGCATCCCTTTATGCCCTTCATCACCGAGGAGATTTGGCAGCATATTCCTCACGAAGGGAAGAGTATCATGACGGCGCCTTGGCCTACGGGGGAAGAAACTTGGTTGGACAAGGCAAACGAGGCGTCTATGGCGGCCATCATGGAGGTCATCAAGGCCATTCGCAACATGCGGGCGGAGGTCAATGCCGCACCGGGGAAAAAGAGTGAGGCCATTCTGCACTTTTCCGACGCCGCGCAGCAGGCCGTATTCACGGCCAATGACGGGTATCTGCACGCCTTGGCCGAGGCCGATCCGGTGACCATTCTTTCCCCAACGGCGGAAAGACCGGAGAATGCCATGACAGCGGCAGCTGGAGGCGTGGAAATCTACCTTCCCCTCAAAGGGCTGATCGACATGGAAAAAGAAACGGCACGGCTATCGAAGGAATTGGATGGCTTGACGAAGGAGATCGCCCGTACGGAGGGGAAATTGGCCAACGAAAAATTTGTGACGAAAGCGCCGGTGGCAGTAGTGGCGAAGGAACGGGAAAAACTTCAAGACTACGAGGAGAAAAAGCGCGTGGTAGAGGAACGTCTTCGCTATTTGACAACACTTTGTGAGGATAAAAAATGAAGTATCAAGAAGCGCTGGCATGGCTGGAAGAACTGAGCCGGTTTGGCATCCAGCTTGGTCTGCGGCGCATGGAACGGCTGGCACAACTTTTGGGCAACCCGGAACGCCGGTATCGTATCGTTCATGTAACGGGAACGAACGGGAAGGGTTCTGTCTCGGCCATGATGGCGGCGGCATTGTCGCGCTGCGGTATCGCCACGGGGCTTTATACCTCCCCTCATTTGGTGTCCTATACGGAGCGCATGGGCATCAACGGGCGGGCGATCAGCGAGGCGGATTTTGCACGTACCCTGACGCGTGTCAGGCAGGCGGTGGAGACAATGACCGCGGCGGGAGAGGAAAGCCCAACCCAATTTGAAGTGCTGACGGCGCAGGCCTTTCTTTGGTTCGCGGAAGAAAAGACGGAATACGCTGTCGTAGAGGTGGGGCTGGGCGGTTTATTGGATTCTACGAATATCATCTTTCCCGATTTGACGATCATCACCAATGTGACGTTGGAGCACGCCGATCGCTGCGGCGGAACCTTGGAGGGGGTTGCCCGGCATAAGGCGGGGATCATCAAAGAGGGTGTTCCGGTGGTGACGGCCGCGCGGGGGATGCCTTTGAATATCATTCAGCAGACGGCCGCGCAGAAACACGCGCCGCTCTATGTGGCGGGAGAGGATTTTACATCACGCTTTGCTGGCGTAGCAGAGGGGAAGCAAAGGATTTCTTTTGCTTGGGGGAAAGCAGGATATGACAGTACAGCGCCCTATGAAGTTTCTTTATTGGGAGATCATCAGCGGGAAAATGCGGCGGTGGCCATACAGGCTTTTCGAGTGTTGCAGGCGCAGGACGGACGATTTACGGAGGCAGCTTTGCGCGAAGCTTTGCGCGAAACGGTTTGGCCGGGCCGATTCGAGGCGATGGATATCGGCAGAGTGCGCATCCGTATCGATGGCGCACACAATCCGGCGGGTATTGCTGCCCTGCGCACCGCCTTGGACGATTATTTTCCCGAGGACCGCCGCGTGTTTCTGTTAGGAATCCTGCGCGATAAGGATATAGACACCATGCTAAGGACGCTTCTGCGGCTGGAAGATCGAGTCATGCTGACACGACCCGATTCGGAGCGGGCCGCCGATCCGAGGGAATTAGCGACGAAAGCCACGGCCCAGGAGGTGCGTGTGAAGGCGAATCCCGAGAAAGCTTTGGCGGAAGCCTTGACCATGGTGAGCGATGACAGCCTGTTGGTGGTCACCGGTTCTTTGTACTTGGTCGGCAGGATCAGAGCGCTGCTTTTGCAAATGAGAGGGGGAAAATAGGATGCGAACGGCGGATTCTTTCCAGCGGAGGAGAAATCTCTTATCGTTGGCACAGCTCAATTTCCTCTCCC
>CAJPQU010000096.1 GCA_905372875.1 uncultured Schwartzia sp.
CGTCAAAGGAGAAGGCGAGGCGCAGCATCTCGGCGATGCCCGACGGAAGGGCGGAGGCGTTGGCGATGATCACCACGATGGACATGAGAAAATAGAAAATCGACATCGCCGGCACCACGACGCTGGACACTTTGCCGATGCTGTGAATCCCCCGCACTAAGACGGCGAGGGAGCCCACCATGAGCAAGGCTCCCGAGAGCCAGGTGGGGACGGCGAAGCTCGCCTCCAGCGCGGCGGCGATGGAGTTGGCCTGGGTCATATTGCCGATGCCGAAGGCGGAACAGACGGCGAAGAGGGCGAAGAGAAAGGCCATGACGCGCCCCACCGGCCCGCCGATGCCGTTCTTCATGGCGTACATGGGGCCGCCGGCCATTTCCCCCACGCTGTTCGTCTCCCGGTACTTCACCGCCAACACCGATTCGCCGTATTTCGTGGATAGCCCGAAGGCGGCGCTGATCCACATCCAGACGATGGCGCCGGGGCCGCCTAAGACCATGGCCGTGGCTACCCCGACGATGTTTCCGGTGCCGATGGTGGCGGAGAGCGCCGTCATCAGTGACTGGAAGGGAGAGATGTCCCCCGCGTGCCGATCCTTGCGGTGAAAGATCAGGCGGATGGCGTACCCGAGGTTTCGCCACGGCAAAAAGCGCAGCCGTATCGTCAAAAAGATGCCGGTGCCCATTAAGAGCGCTAACATTACCGGCCCCCAGACAAAATCGTTCACATTTTTTATCCATTCCGCCATGCGCGTATCGACTCCCTTTTCCTGATGGACTTCATTTTATCCTTGATTCCTTTAGTATATCGGGCTTTCGGCTATTTGTAAACCGCAGAGAAGGGACGGACGATACAAGCAAACAGGCGGTACCGTGCCTTGACGCAGACCGGTATCGCCTGTTTCTGAACGATCGGACGATATTTCGCGGAGGAGGAAAAGCGCGCCGTCACGAGAGGAGGAGAAATTCCGCTCCGAAGACCATGGCGCAGGCGGCGGCGCTGACGGCGAAAATGCTCCAGCCTCGCCACGCCAAGAGGATGCTGCCGAAAAAGGCCAGCCAGCCCGCCATGGGGACGCGGGTGGCGTCGATGATGGCGGGGAAGGTCATCACCGCGAGCGTTACATAGGGAACGTAGAAGAGGAAGGAGCGGAGAAAGCGGCTCTTCACCTGGCGGCGGATGAGGGTCAGGGGCAGGATGCGGATCGCCAGCGTCACCGCGCTCATGACGAGGATGTAGACGTAGATGTCATGGGTCATGGCGGTCCTCCTCTTCGCGGGTGGGGAAGAGCGCCGCCGCGCCGGCGGCGATGCCTACCGTCAACAGGATGGTGCGGGTTCCGCCGGAAAGGCTGGCGAAAGGTTCGACCCGCGCCGCGAGGAAACTGGCGGCAAAGCTCAGGAGAACGCTCCCCAAAACCACGCGATCTAACTTCGCCGGGGGCATGATGATGGCTAAGAACATGCCGTAAAGGGCCACCGACAGGGCGCTCAACGCGGCGGCGGGCAGCGCTTCCCCCGCTAAAATGCCCAGTACCGTTCCTCCCGCCCAGCCGGGGAGCGCTACCATCATGGCCCCGTAATTATAGTAGGGATTTAACGTGCCCCGACGGGCTACGGAAATGCCGAAGATTTCATCCGTCAGGTCAAACCCCACCAAGATTCGATGGAGAAGCGGCGCGTCTGGGGCAAATTTTTGGCTGATGACGCAGCTCATGAGGAGGTACCGGGCATTGGCAATCAGGGTCATCAGCGCCATTTCCCAGTAGGGCGCATCGGCGGCGGCCAAGGTGAAGGCGGCGTATTCTCCGGCGGAAGCGTTATTGAAAAAGCTGGCTAAAAATCCCTGCCAGGGGGTAAATCCGGCATTCTTTGCGGCGATGCCGAGGGTAAAGCCCACGACGAGATACGCCAAAGCGATGGGAACGCCGTCCCGCGTCCCTGCCGCGATGGCTTCTTGCCGGCGGCACAGGAGCGGCTCTCTTTCCTCCATGGTGCGGTTCTCCTCCCGATGATGACAGTTTTCGCGCCTTCGTTCAATTCAGCAGCAGGCTGTCGCTGTCGAGTTCGCTGCCGGCGGCCTTTTCGAACATGGCCAAGAGGTCGGGCACTTTGAGGTTCTTTTTTTCTTCCCCGGCCACGTCGATGAGGAGGCGCCCGTCGTACATCATGATGAGGCGATTGCCGCAGCGCAGCGCGTCCCGCATGTTATGGGTGATCATCAGCGTGGTGAGGCGGCGCTTTCCCACGATGTCCATGGTGAGGGAGAGCACCTGCTCGGCGGTTTTGGGATCTAAGGCGGCGGTGTGTTCGTCTAAGAGGAGGAGCTTCGGGTCGGCCATGGTGGCCATGAGGAGAGTCAGCGCCTGCCGCTGTCCGCCGGAGAGAAGGCCCACCTTCGATTCCAGCCGATCCTCAAGGCCGAGGCCGAGGGTCGCCAAAAGATCGCGGAATTTTTTCCGGTCGCTTTTCGGGGCGCTCCAGCGCAGCGACGGAGTGCGCCCCCGGCGGGACGCGATGGCCAGATTTTCTTCGATCATCATCCCGGCGGCGGTCCCCATCATGGGGTCCTGAAAGACGCGGCCGATGTACTTGGCGCGGCGATGTTCCGGCCAGCGGGTGATGTCTTCCCCGTCCACCCGGATGGTGCCACGATCCACGAAGAAGGTACCGGCGATAGAATTCATCAGGGTGGATTTTCCTGCGCCGTTGCCCCCGATGACGGTGACGAAATCCCCGGGATCAAGGTGGAGGGAGAGATCCCGAAGGGCGACTTTTTCCGTGATGGCGCCGGGATTGAAGGTCTTGGCGATGTGCTGAATGTCCAGCATTTATTTCACCGCCTTTCGCGCTTGGAGGAGCTTCCCCTGGATGAGGGGAAGGGCCAGCGCCATAGCGACTAAGAGAGCGGTGAAGAGCTTGAGGTCGTTGGGGGGCATCCCCAGCTCCAACACCAGCGCAATGACGGCGCGGTAGACGATGGATCCTAAGATGACGGAGATCAGGCAGATGAGGAAGCCGTTGGATCCGAAGAGGGCTTTCATGAAGCCGTTGGATCCGAAGAGCACTTCGCCGATGATGACGGAGGCCAAGCCGATGACGATGGTGCCAACCCCCATGCCCACGTCGGCAAAGCCGTTGCTCTGGGCGATGAGCGCCCCGGAGATGGCCACGAGGCCGTTGGAAAGGAGCAGCCCCAAGATGACGGTGACGTCGGTATTGACGCCGTTGGCGCGGATCATGTGGGGGTTAAAGCCCGTGGCCCGGATGGCGGCGCCGATTTCCGTGCCGAAAAACCAGTACAAGAGGAGACTGAGAAGAAACACGGCGGCAAAGCCCACGGCGAGAATCACGAATTGGCGGTCGTCGAAGAAGGCTTCGAAGTGGGTGAAAATAGTTTCCTGCCGCAAAAGGGAAAGATTGGCCTTCCCCATGACCCGGAGATTGACGGAGTAAAGGGCGATCATGGTCAGAATACCCGAGAGAAGCGCCGGGATCTTGAGCTTCGTCGTCAGCCAGCCGGTGACGATCCCCGCCAGCATACCGGCAGCGCAAGCGGCGAAGATGGCGGCGAAAGGGCTGCTGCCGTCGGAGAGCAGCCGGGCGGCCACGGCAGCCCCCAGAGGGAAGCTCCCCTCCACGGTGAGATCCGCGATGTCCAACACGCGAAACGTCAGATAAACGCCCAAGGCGAGGATGGACCAGAGCAGGCCCTGCGATAACGTCGGTATGAATAAGTCCATGTGTGTGTCCCCTTAATTGGAATAAAATAAGCGCGGCCAAAGCGCGCCGGTTCTTTTATGATAGCACACCGTTCATGGTTAGCCTATCTGGTGAAGGTTTTCCAACAGGAGGTGCAGGTAACGACGGCGACCGTAAAGAATTCGGTCAACGTAGACGGCGTGTTCCTCTGTCCGATAAAAGGCCAAATATTTACCACATACCAAAAATCGATAGACGCTTGCCGCTTCGCCTAAATGAAGCGGTGCGCCCATTTCCGGAAAATCTTTTAATTTGCTGATCGAGGCCATAATTTGTGCCACCGTCGCCTTGGCGGCGATGGGATTGGCCAAAACGGTCGCAATGTAGTCTCTGAGATTGGCTAAATCCTCCCTCGCGCACGGCGCATAATAGAGTTTATGTTTCATGGGCGGGCAGATTGAGCTGGGCACGAACTTCTTCGGGAGAGAGCCAGCCTTCGCTTTCCCCAGAGCGGCGTCCTTGGGCAAGTTCGCTTAAGAGGCGAAGGGTGGCTTGGGTGCGTTCGTACTCCTGAATGTCCATGATGGCATAGCGTCCGCGTCCGTTTTCGGTGAGAAAGACGGGGGCGTCCATGGCGACATCGCTTAAGACGGCGGCGTAATTTTGCAGGTCGGAGAGCGGTTTGATGTTTGGCATATGGGTCAGCTCCTCTCAACTATCAGTATAGCGTAGGTATCGTAGAAATTCAACTGCGCCTTGACTTTGGCGGCGGGAAAATACCTAAGAGGTCAAGTTCATCGATTAGTTCCAGCGCATCAACATAAAAAGGTGTTGCTGCGCTGCGGGACGGGTGGCAAGTCAAATTGCTGTCATCCCCTTTTTCTGCTATACTAACCCTACTATTGTTTTCCTCGGCCTATACGCTTTCGTGACATGGTTTTTAGAGTGGGGGAGCGGCGGCAGACTAAAATTCTCAAATCGTTCCTACGGGGAACCTCTTTATGATCCCCATCGACACTGCTGATTTCCGTTGGGTCTGGCAGGGTCTTTTTTGTGTGCGGTTTCCCTCTCGGTTTTTTATCGTTTCACTTTCTGCCTTGCTCTCCGAAGCAGGCAGCTGATTCCAAGCAAAAAGGGGGGGTGCACGAGGGCACATTGGCCTTCGTGCAACCCCCTTTTTGCTTGCTAAGTTAACTGCTATTTTGGCGGTTTAGTCTACCATTTCAGCGTCTTTGGTGATTTCATCGGGGATCGTGAGGCCGAGGGCGGCGGCGGTTTTCTTGTTGATGAAGGTGCGCAGTTCTTTCGCCGTCTGGATGGGCATGGCAGCGGGCTTGGCCTTGCCTTCTAAAATATCGGCCGCCATGTCGCCGGACTGCATGCCTAATTTATAGTAGTCAATGCCGTAGGTGATGAGGGCGCCGGCTGTCACCTGGTGCGGCTCGCCGCAGATAATTCCCTTTTTTGCCGGGGTGGTGACGCCGAGGAGGGTGGGGAGCGCCGAGGAAATCACGTTGTCCGTCGGTTCGTAGAAAACGTCCACCTTGCTCACGAGGCTTTGCGCTGCCTGTTGGATGTCGTTCACCGTGGAAATGGTGGCGGTCTCCACCTGGAGCCCCTTGCTTTCAGCGTAGTCTTTCATGGCCTTGACCTGGAGTTCGGAATTGACTTCGCTGGAGCAGTAGATGGTACCGATGGTCTTGGCGTCGGGATAGAGTTTTTGCAGAAGATCAATCTGTTCCCTGATGGGGCTCATATCGCTGGTTCCGGTGACGTTGCCCTTGGGGGCTTCGTTGCTGGCGGCCAGATTTGCCCCCACGTAGTCGGTAATGGCGGAGCCGACGATGGGGATGTCCTTCGTCAGACTGGCCATGGTCTGCGCTGCCGGTGTGGCGATGGCGTAGATGAGGTCAACCTTGTTGCTCAGGAAACGCTGTCCGATGTTTTGCAGGTTCGATTGGTCGGCCTGGGCATTCTGCCGGTCGATGGAGAGGTTCTTTCCCTCTTCGAAGCCGCGCTTTTTCAGCCCGTCCACAAACCCCTTGTTGGCCGCGTCCAGCGCGCTGTGCTCCACGAGCTGCACGATGCCCACCTTGTACTGCTTTGACGCGCCGCCTCCCGAATCGGCGGAAGGATTGCTGCTGCCGCCGCACCCGGCGACGAGGCCCGCGGTGAGAACTGCGGCGAAGCTGAGCGCAAGGCTCTTTCGCACTGTCGTCATGAACATGATTTCCACCTCTCTGCATAAAGTATAAATAAAAGAATATCATTATTATATATAAAACCCACGGCCATCGCAAGCCTTGGAGGAGGGATGAGGGGACGGCGAAATGGTTCCTGTGTTTTCAACACCGGCGAAGAAGGTGGATAATTTTGCTCTGTCCCTTCTTTCGGAAAGGGCAGAGTATAAGTTGAATATAAATTGAATTTGTCTTTCTTTTATGATATCATGCAAAGCATAAGATCATGCAGTTTATAGCGGGGCGCATCGCTTTCCTGCTTGCTTTTGGGGGTGAAGAAATTTGCGTGGGATATATCAGCTTCATCGGATCACGAGCTTTTTGGCGGCGCCGTTTTTGGTGATTTTTTGCCTGACGGGGCTGTTCTTGCTCTTCGGTGGGGAAGTTTATGATTGGAATACCTCAGGGGAAGCCCCAAAGTATGCCGCAGTGGAGGAAGAAACGCTGTATGCGTATTTAGGGGAGGCTGTATCCCGGGCGGCGGAGCAGGGGGAGACGATCCGCTCCGTACGCTTTGTACCGTCTATGGGGCGGATTCGGGTCCTGTTGGCCGATTCCGCCGCGCCGTTGGCGAAAACAGCGAGGGCGGCCGATTTTTATCTCCGGGACGGGGCGTTACATGATGTGCCATCTGCCGTCCCCTTTCGGCAAGAATGGATCAACGGCGCGATGCGTTTCCTGAGCCGCCTTCACGTTCGCCTAAACGACGGCGAGGCGGGGCGCATTTTGATGGCGGCGGCGTGCGCTTTGTCCATGGTGTCCATCGGTACGGGATTTATCTTGTATCCCCGCTTTATGAAGGGACTTTCCTTCGGCGTGCGGCGGCCGTTTTCCCAACGGCTGTGGTGGTCGGACTGGCATAAAGCGCTGGGGATTTTAGCGGGGGGATGGCTTTTCGTCCTCTCCTTCAGCGGCTTGGCGCTGTATCTCTATCGACAGGGAGCGGATGCCTATCAGGCGTCGGCTTATCAGGAAGCGGCGCAGGAATTTCGCCCTTCGCCGGGAGCGCCTCTGGATCTCTCTGCCGCCTTGGTGCAGTTTCGCCATGAATGGCCAGAGAAGCGGGTTTTAGCAATCTTTCCGCCGGATGAAGCGCACCCGTTTTTTGCCTTCGAGGTAGCGGACGCCGCGGCAAACCGTGCCCTGTATGCGGCGCGTCAGTGGGCCTTCCTGTCGGCGGACGGGGAAAAGACGCTTTTCGCGCCGCCGCCCGCATGGTCGGCCATCGGTGCGCTCGCTTCGAACCTGCACTTTCGCAATCATTCCACCCTCGCGCTGAAGAGCCTGTGGGCGTTCTTTCTCCTCCTCTCCCTTCTTCTCACCGTGAGCGGGCTGGCCGTCCACATCACCCGTTTCTCAAAAAGCGCCGGGACGAAACCCACCGTCACGCCGCTTTTCTCCTTTGGCTCTGGCGGCGTCTGGGCCTTGGCGCTGCTGCCGGCAGCGGGGCTTTTCCTCCCCCTCTATGGTGCCGAGGGCCTGGGAACAGCCGCTTTCCT
>CAJPQU010000097.1 GCA_905372875.1 uncultured Schwartzia sp.
CATCACCACGCAGACGGCCGCGCCTTTTTTCCATGACACCGGCACGTCCTTCAAGCCCCCCTTAGCGCAGGCCAGCATGATCTCCACCAAGTCACTCTCCAAAAGCGGCAGAACGACCTGAGTTTCTGGATCGCCAAAGCGGGCGTTAAATTCCACGACCTTCGGCCCCTGTTTCGTAATCATCAGCCCCACGTAGAGACAGCCGCGATAGGGTCGGCCTTCTTCGTTCATGGCCGCCACCATGGGCTCTAAAATCTTTTCCGTGACCTCCGCCAAAAGTGCCGGTGTCATCACCGGCGCCGGCGCATAGGCTCCCATGCCGCCGGTATTCGGCCCCTCGTCGCCATCTTTGGCCCGCTTATGATCCTGGGCGGCTACCATAGGGATGATGGTCTCACCGTCGGTAAAGGCCAGCACCGAGGCTTCTTCTCCTTCCATGAATTCCTCGATGACGATTCGATCCCCCGCTGTGCCGAATACTTTATCCTGCATAATGGTATCAATGGCTGATACCGCCTCATCGACGGTTTTCGTGAGCAGAACACCTTTCCCCGCCGCCAAACCGTCGGCTTTGATAGCAAAGGGCTGGCGCATCTGCCGCGCATAGACCCGCGCCCGGCCGATGTCGCCAAAAACTTCGTACCGCGCCGTGGGAATGCCGTACCGCTTCATGATCATCTTGGCGTAAACTTTCGATCCTTCAAGCTCGGCAGCGTCCTTCGTCGGTCCGAAAGCGGGGATCCCCGCCGCCGCTAAATCGTCCACGATCCCATTGGTCAGCGGCCCCTCTGGCCCCACCACTACAAGATCAATGGCTTTCTCCCGCGCCAATGCCACGATCGCTGCATTGTCCTCAATGTTCACATCATTAATACACGTCGCCAATTCCGCTATGCCAGGATTTCCCGGCACCGCATAAATTTTATCCGCCTTAGGGCTTTGGCTGAGCTTCCACGCCAACGCGTGTTCCCGGCCGCCGCTCCCAATCACTAAAATATTCATGGTGCCGCTCCCTCACTTTTCGCTCTCAGCGCGAAGGTACTGCTGAATACAGTCGTCATACTGCGCTGTATGAAGGAACGCTTCCTGGGCCAACTGCATCCGCAAGAGACCGCTGACACAACCGTCTTTCAGCACCGCGGCGGCCACTTCGTCATAACGCTTAGGATCCGTTACCACCGTAACAAAACGGAAATTCTTCGCCGCGGCCCGGATCATCGCCGGGCCGCCAATGTCGATATTCTCGATAGCTTCGGTTAAAGATACACTGGCCTTCGCGATAGTCGCCGCGAAAGGGTAGAGGTTCACCGCCACCAGGTCGATGGGAGTGATCTTATGTTCTTTCATGGCCTGCACGTGGGCAGGATTGTCCCGCACCGCCAAGATCCCACCGTGAATGAAGGGATTGAGGGTTTTGACCCGACCGTCCATGATCTCGGGAAAGCCGGTGACATCGCTGACATACATGACGGGAATGCCCGCTTCCTTAAGCGCCCGCATGGTTCCGCCAGTGGAAACGATCTCAACCCCCGCCGCGTGGAGTTTCCGCGCAAACTCCACCACGCCGGTCTTGTCCGAAACGCTGATCAGCGCCCGCTTAATCTTCATAAGTATCACGCTCCCTATTTATTGTGGATTCTGGATCCTTTATGACAAAATATGGACGTGCCGCCCTTCCACCCGAAGCTGCCCCTTGACGCAAAGCGCAATGGCACGGGGATAGAGCCGATGTTCCTCGTCCAATACCCGCTCCGCCAGCGTCTCTTCCGTATCCTCGGGCAAGACCGGCACTGCCGCCTGCAAGATGATGGGGCCGCTGTCCGTCCCCTCGTCCACAAAATGAATGGTGCAGCCGGAAACTTTGACGCCGTAGGCCAAGACATCCCGGTGGGCGTGCGCCCCGGGAAAAGCGGGCAAAAGCGCCGGATGGACATTCAAAATACGCCCCGGGTACTGCTGCACGAAATAGGGGCTGAGGATGCGCATGAAACCCGCCAAAATCACCAACGACACATCATGTTGCCGGAGCTTGGCGACAAGCTGCTCCTCAAAATCCCGCCGGGTCTCATAGGCGCGGCGATCGATGAAAGCGTGGGGAATCCCCGCCTTTTCTGCTCTCTCCAAGGCCTTTGCTTCGGGTTTATCCGTCAGCACGACGCCGATGGACGCCGGAATCTGACCGCTTTCGACAGCGGTCAGAATGGATTGAAGATTGGTGCCCCGCCCTGAGCAGAGGACGCCAAGGATCGGTTTATCCTTCATGAGAACACGCCGCCTTTGATGGTCACCTCATGAGTCCCGGGGCAAACACGCCCGATCTCATAGACGATCTCTCCCGCTTTTCCCAAGGCGCTTCGTATATTCGCCGCCTCCTCCGCCGCCGCGATGAGAACCATGCCGATGCCCATGTTGAAGGTGCGGTACATCTCCGGCCACTCCACGCCGCCCCATGCCTGTAAGAGGCGAAAGATCGGCGGCATCGGCCACGCGTCGGCGTCAATCTCCGCCCCTAATCCGTCGGGAAGTGCCCGGGGGATGTTATCGTAAAAGCCGCCGCCAGTGATATGGACCATGCCGTGGAGATCAAAATCCCGGATCAACGGCAGACAAAGGCGCGGATAGAGCCGCGTAGGCGTCAAAAGTTCCTCACCGATGGTTTTCCCGCCCAATTCGGCAATCTTCTCATCGCCTTGGAACCCCTTGACGTCAAACACAATCTTGCGCACCAAAGAAAAACCGTTGGAATGAAGCCCTGAAGACGGCAGCCCCAACAGCACGTCCCCGGCGTTGACCCGCGCGCTGGTGATGAGCTTCGATTTTTCCACCACCCCGACGGCGAATCCGGCAATGTCGTATTCCCCCGAGGGGTAAAAACCGTGCATTTCCGCCGTTTCACCGCCAATGAGGGCGCAGCCGGATTCCTTGCAGGCAGTCGCCACACCTTTCACAATATCAGCCACCTGCGTCGGAACAAGTTTTCCTACCGCCAAATAATCGAGGAAAAAGAGCGGCTCCGCCCCCTGCACGAGAATATCATTCACGCACATGGCCACCGCATCCTGCCCGATGGTATCATGTTTATTAAACAGAAACGCCAGTTTCAGTTTCGTCCCCACGCCATCAGTTCCCGAAACCAACACCGGTTCCTTATACTGTGCCGTATTGAGGGCGAACAAGCCTCCAAACCCGCCTAAATCCCCCAGGACCTCCGGCCGGTACGTCGCCCGCACACTGTCCTTGATGAGCCGTACGGATGCGTTGCCCGCGTCGATGTCCACCCCGGCGTCACGGTAAGTGAGTTTTTCCTCCATCATGACCTCCCCTTAACGCGAAGGGGCGCAATCCCTCGTGTCACGCGGCAAGGCCTTGCATCCGCCGCGGTGAATCACCAATGAATTGAGCCCCAAGACATTCTCAACATTTTTGTCGCTGCTCGAAAACGTATTTATCCGCGCCCGCCGGAGTTTCCCCCTGCGCCACGGGATAATCGCTGTTAAAGCAGGCGTAACACATGTGGCTCGGATCCGCCGTCGTCATCGCCTGTGCCAGCCCTTCCAGCGACAAGAAATGCAGGGCGTCCGCCCCGATGTACTCACGAATCTCCTCCACGGACTTCGTGGCGGCGATGAGTTCCTTGCGCACCGAAGTATCAATACCATAGTAACAGGGATATCCCACCGGCGGCGAACTGACGCACATGCGGACTTCCCGCGCCCCGGCAGCCCGCAGCATCTTAACAATCTTGCCGCTGGTGGTACCCCGCACGATGGAATCATCTACCATGATCACCGATTTTCCGGCCACCACCGAGCGAATGGCATTGAGCTTCAGCTTCACCGCCGTGTCCCGCTTCTTCTGGGTCGGCTGGATGAAGGTGCGCCCGATATAGCGGTTCTTCATCAGTCCCTCCACGAAGGGAATCCCCGACTCGTAAGCGAACCCCGTAGCCGCCGTCGTCCCCGAATCGGGCACAGAGATCACAATATCCCCCCGGTAGCCGCTCTCCCGCGCCAAGATCCGCCCCATCATGAAGCGGGCGTCATGGACGCTCTGCCCGTCGATGACAGAATCGGGACGGGCGAAATAAATGTACTCAAAAATGCAGGACGCCAGCTTCGCCGCCGGGGCAAAACGCACCGATTTCACGCCGCTGTCGTCGATGATCACCATTTCTCCCGGCGCAATATCCCGCACAAATTCCGCACCGATGACGTCGAGGCCGCAGCTCTCCGAGGAGATCACCCAGCCGCCGTCCAGCCGCCCCAGACATAGGGGACGAAAGCCTTGGGGATCCCGCGCCCCGATAAGCTTCGACTCCGTCATCAGGGTGATGCAGTACGCTCCCTTCACCTGATTGAGGCTGTCCGTCAAGCGTTCCTCCACGCTCTCTTTGCGGGAGCGGGCGATAAGGTTCAGGATAACTTCCGTATCAATGGAAGTTTGGAAGATCGTCCCCTGCTGCTCCAACTGATGGCGAATCTCCGCCGCGTTGGTCAGATTGCCGTTGTGGGCGAGACTGATCTTGCCTCCGGCATAATTGACAATGAGGGGCTGGGTATTCGCCAAGAGGCTCGACCCCGTGGTCGAATAGCGCACGTGGCCGATGGCCATGCGCTGCCCGTCCATGTGGGGCACCTGATGGCGAAATACTTCGTTCACCAGTCCCATCCCCCGGGACACATCCATCCACGCCCCGTCGGTGACGGCGATCCCCGCCGACTCCTGCCCCCGGTGCTGCAAAGCATACAGCCCCAAGTAGGTCAGCGCGGACACGTCTTCGCCCGGCGCGAAAACGCCAAAGACGCCGCATTCCTCTTTCCATCTGCTCCCCAAACGTTCTGACATTTCAGCGTTCTTCTCCCGTCAGGCGGCGCAGCATTTCTTTATAGGCGCCTTCCACGTTCCCCAAATCCCGCCGGAAG
This sequence comes from uncultured Schwartzia sp., assembly GCA_905372875.1. GTDB lineage: Bacteria > Bacillota > Negativicutes > Selenomonadales > Selenomonadaceae > CAJPQU01. The sequence goes on from CAJPQU010000097.1 coordinate 4,923, forward strand.
CGATCCTTATCCAATTTCTCATGGGTATCGCTGTCCCAAAAGCGGCAATTATCCGGCGAAATTTCGTCCCCCAGCAGGATCTTGCCGTTAGCGCGGCCGAACTCCAGCTTGAAGTCGATGAGATCCACCTTCTTCTCCTTCAAGAATTTCGTCAGGATCTCATTGATCCGAAGGCCCAACTTTTCGATCTCCGCTACTTCTTCCGGCGTAGCTAAATGAAGGATCTGGACGTGATAATAGTTGAGGAGCGGATCGTTTAAGGGATCGCTCTTATAGTACAGCTCCACGATGGGCTGGGAGAGCTTCGTGCCCTCTTTCAGGCCGAGGCGCTCCGCCAGACTTCCGGCGGCGACGTTTCGCATGACGACTTCGAGGGGAATCATGTCCAATTTCTTCACTAGCATCTCCCGGTCGCTGGGCATGCTGAGGTAATGGGTAGAAATTCCTTCTTTTTCCAACATCTGGAAGAAAAAGGCCGTCATTTTGTTGTTCATGATGCCTTTATCGGCAATGGTCCCTTTTTTCGCCCCGTTCCCGGCGGTGGCGTCATCCTTATAGTAAACTAAAAGTTCCGTCGCATTATTCGTAGCGTACATGATCTTGGCCTTACCCTCGTAGAGCGCTTCCTTCTTTTCCATCGTGTTCTGTCCCTCCTGAAAACTTGTATCCCCTTGATTTTTTGCGAAACTGCTTCGATGAAGGTGCGAGGCCTCCGCCGATCAAAGCTGGGCCTGGACCCGCGCTGACTTCTGCTCCACCTCTTTCGCTAAATTCACCCGGTGCTCTTTGAGCTTTGCCGAGAGCGTCTCATCAGACAGCGCTAAGATCTGCACCGCGAAGAGCGCCGCGTTCTTGGAGCCGTTGATGGCCATGGTGCCCACGGGAATCCCCGACGGCATCTGCACCGTAGCGAAGAGCGCGTCCATGCCGTTTAGAGGTGACGCGTTGATGGGGACGCCGATGACGGGCAGTGTCGTATGACTGGCCACCACTCCTGCCAAATGCGCCGCTCCTCCGGCCGCCGCAATGAAAAGGCGAACGCCTCTCTCTGGGGCGGTCTTCACTAATTGCTCTACTTTCGCCGGGGTACGATGAGCCGAGGCTACCGTCACCTCCGCCTCGACACCAAATTGTTTCAGTGTCTCTACCGCCGGTTTCATGATAGGCCAGTCGGAATCGCTGCCGATAAGAATGGCTGCTTTCATCAATCTTCATCTCCTAAAAGTTTCCTTGAAACATGCATCCGCCGACGAACCAAAGCTGTCGGCTACACCTTCACTATAATAACCACTAAACACTCGACGCTTACGCTGGCCTTTGCTAAGTGGTTAGGTATAATTCTCACTAAACTTTCGCGCCCTGCGGTCGCTTTCGTTAAGTGTTCATATTTCACCATACCCACTAAGCGCAGGCGGCGCTTACGCTTGCCTTTGCTAAGTGGTTAGGTATAATTCTCACTAAACTCCCGCGCCCTGCGGTCGCTTTCGTTAAGTGTTCATATTATAACATAGGGCGCTCTTTGGCGAAAGGGGACGGGAAAATTTCTTGCCGTATCAATCTCATGGTAAACACACAAAAATGCCGGTCAGAGAAAGTTCTCTGACCGGCATTTTCCTCGCGGCTTCAATCTGTCTGCCCATGGCTCTCTGCTCGGCGGACTTCCCGAATCCTGTTCTTTTCATCCACCATGACCACCGCCGGGCGATGGCAGACCGCCTCTTCCTCAGTAAAGAGCGCGTAGGCCATGATGATGACGGTGTCTCCCGGCTGAACGCATCGGGCCGCCGCCCCGTTAAGGCAAATGGCGCCGGATCCACGGGGGCCGGGGATGGTGTAAGTTTCCAAGCGCTCGCCGTTATTGTTATCCACCACCTGCACTCGTTCGTTGGGCAAAATCCCCGCCGCTTCCATCAGCGCTTCGTCGATGGTAATACTTCCCATGTAGTGCAGATTCGCCTCGGTAACAGCGGCGCAGTGAATTTTCCCCTTTAAAAGATTCAGCAGCATATCTCGTCCCTCCCTAAAATAATATTATCGATAAGCCGTGTTTGTCCAATCTTCACCGCAATCGCCAAAAGCGCCGGTTCCTCCACCCGCGCGATGGCACGCAGCGCGGGGAAAGAATACAGCGCCACATAGTCGATGGCTGCCAGCGGTTCCCCTTCGATGATCGCCGTAACCATCGCCGTGAGCTTCGCCGCCTCCCTTTCACCCCCGGAAAAAGCCTTTTCGGCCTCGCGCAGACTGCGGGAAAGCACCAGCGCCGCTTCCCTTTCCTCTGCCGACAGATAACGGTTGCGGGAGCTGAGCGCCAAGCCGCTCTCTTCCCGCACGATGGGTACCATGAC